>NZ_JAAGPH010000003.1:0-134217 GCF_017104705.1 Burkholderia sp. Se-20373
TCGCCACTCGCCACCAGGTGCAAGCACCCGTGCTGCCGTTCGACTTGCATGTGTAAGGCATGCCGCCAGCGTTCAATCTGAGCCAGGATCAAACTCTTCAGTTTAAACCTGTTACTGTTTTCGGTTCAGTTAAGAACCGGTCGCTCACTCAAAGCTGACAGGAATATGAATCACTTCATAAACCTGACTTACTTTAGTGTGAGACTCTTGATACTTTCGCTATCTGATCCGAGGATCAGCTCGCTTTCATCAAGCGCCCACACTTATCGGCTGTTAATTTTTAAAGAGCATTCTGCGAGGAACTTCGTGTTTCCCAGCAGCGCTGCGTTTTCAGCAGCAGAGAAGCGAGATTATGAACCGTGTTTCGCAGTTCGTCAACAACTTTTTACACTGCATCGTTGCGACTGCGGGGCTCAACTTCCAGGCCAGTGGCGCGCTCCAGACTCCAGCACACCGCCCGCCCTGCTTCCCTTCCCCCGCGCCGCGTTTCCGTTAGCGCGAAAGAGGCGTGATTGTAGGCAGCCTCTTCGATCTACGCAAGGGGTTTCTCGAAAAATATGAGGCCCCGCACGCTGCCGCGTGCGGGGCCTCATATGGAAGCAGCCGAACCGTCAGGCCGCCGCGCGCACCTGGCGCGCGACGATCTCCATATAGTGATCAAGATCCGGCGTCACCTTGCCTTCCTCCTTCGCCGTATCGTCCCAGCGGCGCAGACGCAGTGCGTCCTCCGCGAACGGGCGCTGCAGGAACGCCGCCGCCTCCTCTTCACTGTAGATGCCGCCCTGCAGCGCGAGGCTGCGCACCGAGTCCGGCGACAGGCTCTCGAAATAGCCGGCGTCCGTGCGGCACAGGCAGCGCTTCGCGTCGACGTGCAGCCGAATCGGCTCCAGCACAGCGTCGGAAAACAGCGGCCGCAGGAACGGCAGCACGTAATACTGATGCAGATCGTCGATCCCGCGCGCGCTCGGCGTCTCGCCCTGGCGATTCAGCAGATGCCCGAGGTCATGCAGGAACGCGGCCGCGACCAGCGCTTCGTCAGCCCCCGCCTCTTCGGCCAGCAATCCACTCTGCAATGCGTGCTCGAGCTGCGTGACCGGCTCGCCGCTATAGGCCACATGGCCATGCTCGCGATACAGCCCGTGGATCTCTTCCACCGTCAATGCCATTCATTCACTCCCAAGGCAGCGAAAACGTCTTCAGGTTCGTGAAGCTCTTCATCGCCT
The DNA here is from genome assembly GCF_017104705.1 of Burkholderia sp. Se-20373. NCBI lineage: Bacteria > Pseudomonadati > Pseudomonadota > Betaproteobacteria > Burkholderiales > Burkholderiaceae > Burkholderia > Burkholderia sp. Se-20373. Next base: position 1,224 of record NZ_JAAGPH010000003.1, read on the forward strand.
CCTGAACGCCTTCCTTGTAACCGAGCCCCGAATCCTTGATCCCGCCGAACGGCGACAGCTCGATCCGGTATCCGGGCACTTCCCATACATTCACCGTGCCGACGTTCAGCTCGTTCACGAACCGCACGACCGCCGCCGTGCTGTCGGTACAGACGCCGGACGACAGCCCGAACGCCGTCCCGTTGCTGATCCGGATCGCGTCGTCGATCGTGTCGAACGTGATCACCGGCGATACCGGGCCGAAGGTCTCCTCGCGCACGATCGTCATCGACGGATCGACGTTGTCGAGCACCGTCGGCGCATACAGCGCGCCGCGCCGCACGTTGCCGGTCAGCAGGCGCGCCCCCTGCACGACCGCCTCTTCCACTCGCGCCTCGAACAGCCGCGCCGCTTCCTCGTCGATCACCGTGCCCATCTCGTTCGCGGGATCGGACGGATCACCGTACTTCCATGCGCGCGTCTTCTCGACGAGCAATTCGGTGAACGCGGGCGCGATCGAGCGCTGCACCAGCATCCGCTTGACGGCCGTGCAGCGTTGGCCCGAATTCCGGTACGAGCCGAGCACAGCCAGCGACGTCGCGCGGTCGAGATCGGCATCGTCGAGCACGATCAGCGGATCGTTGCCGCCCAGTTCCAGCACGATGCGGCGGTAGCCGGCACGCGCAGCAATCGCCTTGCCGATCGCCACGCCGCCCGTGAAGGTAATCAGCGACGCGTGCGGGTGCGTGACGAGTTCGTCCGCGATCTCGCGCGGATCGCCGGTCAGCACCTGCAGCATCGGCTCCGGCAAACCGGCTTCATACAGCAGGTCGGCCAGGTAGAACGCCGACAGCGGCACCTTCTCCGACGGCTTCACGATCACACGGTTGTTGGTCGCGATCGCCGGCGCGATCTTGTGCGCCACCTGGTTCATCGGATGATTGAACGGCGTGATCGCGACGATCACGCCGTCGAGCGGCTGGCGCTGCGAGAACACGCGGCGCGCCTTGCCGTGGGGCGTCAGGTCGCACGAGAAACTCTGCGCGTCGTCGCGCAACGCCTCGACCGCCGCAAACTTCAACACGTCGGCCGCGCGGCCGATCTCGTAGCGGGAGTCCTGTTTCGACAATCCCGATTCGAGCGTGATCAGGTCGGATGCTTCCTCGGTGCGCTCGCGCAACAGCGCGGCCGCACGCTCGAGGATCTGCGAACGCTCGTACCGCGTGAGCGTCGGCCGGTACGCCATCGCATAGTCGAATGCCGCACGCACATCGTCGACGCTCGCCAGCGGCACCGTCCCGACGCGGGTGCCGGTGTAAGGGTCCATGACACCGAGCGTGCGTTCCCGCGTCGCGCGGGTGCCGCACCAGCGCAGCGCCTCTGCACGAAACGCCGGATGATCGTGTCGGGGATGAGCCATCATGTCGCGACCCGGTTCAGCACGAAATCGAACACGTCGAAGTTGCGCAAGCGACGCGCAGGATCGATCGGCTCGATACGGCGATTGAACAGCAGCGGTACTTCCTGCTCCGACACGCCGCCATGCGAACGCAGCGGCACCGTGAGGCCCGACAGATCGTGTTCGCGCTCGCGCGTGCCGAGCGTCATGTCGCGGCGGCCGATCACGACGAGATCGCCGATCCGGTCGGCCGGCAATTCGAAACGGGCGGCGGCTTCCGCGTTGTCCAGCACGAGTTCGACGCCGTCGAGGCCGCCGACGCGCCACATCGCCTCGGCCCGGTCGACGCCCGGCGCCAGATAGACGGTCGCAAACGAGCCGAGCGCGCCGTGGTGCACGACGTACGGATCCGTGATCGGCAGGATCACGCGCGCGGCCTGAGCGCCGTACCAGCCGTCGAATGCGTCCTGCAGATAGATGACGTTCGGCCGCCCCGTCGCGGGATCGTGCTTCGCGTTCATCCCGTGATCGGCCGTGAGGCCGATCGCCCAGCCGAGCGCGTCGAGCTGCGCAAGGTAGCCGTCCATCATCGCGTAGAACGCGTTCGCGCCGACACTGCCCGGCTCGCACTTGTGCTGCACGTAATCGGTGGTCGACAGGTACATCAGGTCGACCTGGCGCGTCTGCGCAAGCCGCACGCCGGCCGCGAACACGAATTCGGACAACGCCGCGCTGTAGACGTCCGGCGACGGCAGGCCGACCCAGTCGAGCACGTCGACGATCCCGTTTTCGGCGAGATTCGCCTGCGCAGCCTTCTCGGCCGAAAAGCAGATGCCGTTCAGTTGCCAGCCGAGCAGCCGGCGCAGCTTGTCCTTTGCCGTCACGACAGCGACCCGCGCACCGGCGTCGGACGCCGCCGCGAGCAGCGTGCCGGCCCGCAGGTAGGCCGGGTCGTTCATCATGACTTCGGCGCCACGCCCGCCGTCGGCGGCCGGATCCCAGAAATAGTTGCCGCAGATCCCGTGAACCGACGGCGGCACGCCGCAGACGATCGACAGGTTGTTCGGGTTGGTGAAGGTCGGCACGACGCAATCGGCGCGCCACGCCGTGCCTTCCTCGATCATCCGGCCGATGAACGGCGCGACGCCCGCTGCCACCGCCCGTTCGAGATAGTCGTACTCGCAGCCGTCGACGCAGACGACGACGGTCGGTTCGACCGGCAGCCGGTAGTGCCGGCCGTTGACGTCGACGGAACGTCCCGCGAGCCCCGTCGATGCGCGGGCTGCCAACGCGTCACCGGGCTGGCGCAGTGCGAACGCGGCGTTCATGATGCCACCCGCTTGCCGCGCGGCACGCGCGCCGCGATCAGCAGCAGCGCCGCGAGCGACGCGCCGAGCATCAGCAGCGACAGTGCCGATGCCGGAAGGTAATACCCGCGCTCCACCTGGCCGATCACGACGATCGGCACGGTGGCGAAGCCGGGCGGATAAACCGTGAGCGTCGCGCCGAGCTCGCCGAGCGACAGCGCGAACCCGAGCGCGAGGCTCGCGCGCAGCGCCGGCACGAGCTGCGGCAGCAGCACGCGGCGCAGCACCATCGCGGGCGGCGCACCGAGGCTTGCCGCCGCTTCGCGCAGCACGGTCAGTTCCGGACGCAGCGCGGCGGCCGCGCAGCGATAGCAGAACGGCAAAATCAGCGCGAGCTGCACGAGCACGACGATCGCCGCCGAACTCGACAGGTCGACCGGCTTCTGGTGATACGCGATCAGCACCGCAAGCCCCAGTACGACGCTCGGCACGCCGTTCGGCACCATCACGAGCGCGTCGACCACTGCACCGAGGCCGCGCCGGTCCCGCCCTTCGAGCGCCAGTGCGAGCCATAGCCCCAGGATCGTGCCGACCGCCGACACGCCGAAGCCGATTTCCAGGCTCGTCAGCAGCGCATCGTATTCCGGCGACCCGAGCCGCTCGAACCAGCGCAGGCTGTAGCCGGCCGGCAGGATCGTGCCCGACCACTGCGTCGACACGCTCGACAGCGCGACGACGATGACCGGCAACACGAACAGCCAGAAGCACGCGAACGCGGCCAGCGCGAGCGCGGCGCGCGACGCATGCTTGAGCACCGTGTCGCCCCAGCCGATCTGGTGGCGCGGCACCGCTTGCCCGATACGAAATTCAGCGGACATCGTTCCCTCCCGTCGCGCGCCGGTTCACCCGGCGATAAACCGCATACAGCGCCAGCGACAGCGCGAGCATCACGACCGCGCCGGCCGACGCGGTCGGCAGGTCGAGGTCGACGGTCGCGCTGCTGTAGATCGCAACCGGCAGCGTCACGAGCCGCGCGCTGCCGAGCACGAGCAGAATCCCGAATTCGTTCAGCGTCAGCAGGAAACACAGCACGGTGCCGGCGGCGATGCCCGGCCACGCGATCGGCAGCACGACGCGGCGTGCCAGCATCCAGCCGGACGCGCCGAGGCTGCGCGCGGCTTCGATCAGCCGCAGGTCGAGCGTCGCGAACGACGCGAGCGTCGGCCGCACGACGAACGGCGTATAGAACACGGTCTGCGCAAGAATCACGCCGCCGATGCCGAACAGGAAATCGAGCGGCGGATTCTCGAGATGGAGCAGGTGCTGCAGCGCGATGCTGATCGAGCCTTGCGAGCCGTACAGGAAGATCAGCGTGAACGCGACGAGGAACGACGGGAACGCGACGTACAGCTCCAGGAAGCGCGTGACGAGCGACGCACCCGGAAACGGCTTGAAGAACAGCAGTGCAGCCAGCAAGACGCCGAGCACCGACGCGGTGCCGGCACTCGCGAACAGCACGCCGAGCGTGGTCAGCAGCACGCTGCGCGTGTCGGGGTTGCCGAAGAACGTGCGGTACGCGGCGAAACTCAGCCCGTGGTCGCCCGACACGCTCAGCAGCACGAGCCGCACCAGCGGATAGACGACGAGCGGGCCCAGCAGGACGATCGCGAGCGCGGCCAGGTGCAGGTCGCCCATGCGCTTGCGGCGCCGCGCGGCGGCGGCGTGCGCGGCGGCCGGCGCGAGCACGTGCGGCGGCAGGCCGGCTTCAGGGCTCGATAAGGACGACATCGTCTGCCTCGCAATGCAGGGAAACGCGCGCACCGCGCTCGGGAGCCGCACCGCGGCCGCGTTGCATCGTGACGCGCACCGGCTCGTCGGGGGCCGCATCGATCGTGACCGCGATCGACAGGTCCGCGCCCTGCCATTCGACGGACGACACCGTGCCGTGCAGCCCGCCCGCGGCGGGCGGCATCAAGGTCAGGCGCTCGGGGCGCACGCAGGCGACCTTGCCGCGCACTTCGTGGCGCGGATCGCCGAGCGGGAAGATCACGTGGGGCGGCAGCAGGTTCGCCGGGCCGAGATAGCGTGCGACGTAGCCGTCCTGCGGCGCGTCGTACAGCTGCTGCGGCGTACCGAGCTGCGCGATGTGGCCGTCGCGCATCAGCAGCGCGCGATCGGACAGCACGAGTGCGTCGTCGCGGTCGTGCGTCACGCAGACGACGGTCAGGTTCGGCAGGCGCTCGTGCAGCGCCTTCAGTTCGCTGCGCACCGAGGCGCGCAGGTTGGCGTCGAGCGCCGACAGCGGCTCGTCGAGCAGCAGCACGTCCGGCTCGATCACGAGCGCACGCGCCAGCGCGACGCGCTGCTGCATCCCGCCCGAAAGTTGCGCGGGCAGGTGATGGCCCGCATCGCCGAGCTGCACCAGCTTCAGCGCATCGGCGACGCGGCGCGTCACTTCCGACGACGCCATGCCGCGTGCGCGCAGCCCGAATGCGACGTTCTCGAACACCGTCAGGTGCGGGAACAGCGCGTAATTCTGGAACAGCAGACCGAGATTGCGCTTGTGCGGCGGCGCATAGGTCAGGTCGCGTCCGGCCACGGTCAGCGTGCCGGTCAGGCCGTCGGCCTTCACGAACCCGGCGATGAAGCGCAGCAGCGTGGTCTTGCCGCAGCCGCTCTTGCCGAGCACGGTCAGAAATTCACCGGCACCGATCGACAGCGACAGATCTTCCAGCACCGTGCGTGCGCCGTAGCGCACGCTCAGGTGTTCGATCTGCACGCCGCCCGGCGCGCCGGACCGCAGGGTTGCCTGCGGTTCGGCGGCACCGAATGCGCCGGGATGGGTCAGGGTGGTTTCCACCGGGTTCATCCTCTTGCTCACAAATACAGGCGGCGTGCGCCGATCACTTCGGCTTGACGACGTCGAGCTGCTTACCCGAGCTGCCGATCACGTCCTTCTTCCAGCGCTCGATCCACACCGGCTTCTTCGCCATCACCTGGGTCCAGTCGACCGGGATCAGCTTCACGCCCGCGATCGCCTTCTTGACCGCTTCGCCGTTCTTGCCGGCCAGCGGCACGTCCGTGCGGCCCGGGATGCCGTACATGTCCGGTACCTTCGACTGCACTTCCGTCGACATCAGGTAGTCGATCAGCTTCTTGCCGGCGTCCTGGTTCGGGCCGCTCTTGATCAGGCCGATGCCGTACGGGAGCTGGAACGTGGTCGGCTGGTCGCCTTCCTTCGCGGCCAGGAAGATCGGCTTGACGGACAGCGCGCCGTGTCCGGCGTCGTCGAGGTCCATTTGCAGGTCGCCGTTCGCGACGCTGATTTCGTTACGCGACAGCAGCACGTTCAGGTAACCCGTGCCCTTCGTATGGAACTTCACGCTCTGCGACAGCTTCGCGAGGTAGTCGAACGCCTTGTCCTCGCCCATCAGCGACGTCGTCAGGATCAGCACGGCCATCCCGTCGCCGGCGGTGGCCGGGTTCGAGTACGCGACCTTGCCGGCGTAGGCCGGCGCGAGCAGGTCGGCGAACGTCTTCGGCTGGTTCTTCACGACGTCCGGGTTGATCGCGAACGAGAAGTAGTTGTTCACGAACGTCGCCCACGTGCCGTCTTCAGCCTTCGCGATGGCCGGCACGTTCTTGTAGTTCACGCTCTGGTACGCCTGCAGCAGGCCCATCTGGCCAGCTTGCTGAATGAACGGCGGCAGCGTGACGATCACGTCGGCCTTCGGCGAGTTCTTCTCGATGTTCGCGCGGTTGACGACTTCACCGCTGCCCGCCGTCACGATGTTGACCTTGACGCCTTCCTTCTTCTCGAAAGCCGGCAACACATCGCGATAGAGGTTCTCGAGACCGTCCGCCGTATACAGCACGACCGCGCTCGCCGCATGGGCGGGCAGCGCGGCGCCCATCAGGCTGGCGACGCTGGCGGCCAGCGCAAGCTTGCGGAACGCGCCGGCAGCGGCGCGCGAGGGTTTCTGCAGTGTCATCTGACTTCTCCGTAGGCGGAACACCAAATGGCCGGGGCACGATCCGGCTCTCCTGTTATCTCCGGGCAAGGCCGATCGACGGCCCGCCTTGCTACCGCGCCGAGGTGAGGTTTCGCGCGGCAAGCGAAGGATCACAGCGTTCGATGACAAACCCGTGACGAATGCGGCAATTTCCAAAAAATGACACATTTTGCCAATATCATGCAAGTCATTCAGAAATGCTGCTCGGCGTTTCTTCCGACCTTTGCAGAGGAAAACCATGTCCGATCCGATTCTCCTTACGCCTGGCCCGCTCACCACGTCCGCCACAACCCGCCACGCAATGCAACACGACTGGGGCTCGTGGGATGCCGCTTTCAATCAATTGACGGCCAGCGTCTGCGCCGATCTCGTCGCGATCGCGCACGGCGGCGATGAATACGTGTGCGTGCCGATGCAGGGCAGCGGCACGTTCTCCGTCGAAGCCGCGCTCGGCACGCTGGTGCCGCGTGACGGCGTCGTGCTGGTGCCCGACAACGGCGCGTACTGCGCGCGCATCCTGAAGATCCTGGGCCGGCTGGGTATCGAAGCCATCGCGTTGCCGTTCGGCGAGGACGCGGCCGTCGATCCGGCCGCGATCGAAGCCGCGTTCCTGCGCGAGCCGCGCATCACGCACGTCGCGCAGGTGCATCTGGAGACGAGCGCCGGCATCCTGAACCCGCTCGACGACATCGCTGCCGTGTGCCGGCGCCACGGCAAGCGGCTGATCGTCGACGCGATGAGCTCGTTCGGCGCGCTGCCGATCACGCTGGCCGGCAGCGGCATCGATGCGCTGATCTCGGCGAGCGGCAAATGCCTGGAAGGCGTGCCGGGGATGGGGTTCGCGATCGTGCGGCGCGACGCGCTCGACGCGAGCGAAGGCAACTCGCCGTCGCTCGCGCTCGATCTCCACGATCAATACGCGTACCTGCGCAAGACGGGCCAGTGGCGCTTCACGCCGCCGACGCACGTGATCGCCGCGCTGCGCGCCGCGCTCGATCAGTACCTCGCCGAAGGCGGCCAGCCGGCGCGCGGCGCGCGCTATGTGGACAACTGCCGGACGCTGATCGAATCGATGCACGCGCTCGGCTTCACGCCGTTCCTCGATGCGAGCGTGCAGGCGCCGGTGATCGTCACGTTCCACGCGCCCGACCACCCGGCCTACGATTTCCGCCGCTTCTACGACGCGGTGCGCGACGCGGGCTTCATCCTGTATCCGGGCAAGCTCACGCAGCTCGAGACGTTCCGTGTCGGCTGCATCGGCGCGATCGACTCGAACGATATCCGCCGCGCGGTCGCGGCCATTGCGCAGGCGGTCGAATCGCTCGGCATCGCAGTGCAGCGCGCGTAAGCGCCGTACCACGCCAGCCGGCAGATCCGCCGGCGCCCGCACGCAAAAAAGCCCGGCGGCCTTGCGGCTGCCGGGCTAACGCACCGGATCTGCGTGGAGCCGGTGCTTACAGTTCGATCCGCTTGATGTCGCCGACCACGAAGATGTACGACGCCGCACCGACCAGCGCGATCACGCCGATGAACACGAGCGCGCCGACGAACGACCCGGTCGACGCGACGATGAAGCCGACCACGAGCGGCGTGACGATGCCCGCCAGGTTCGCCGCGAAGTTGAAGATGCCGCCCGTGACGCCGAGCAGGCCGTCCGGCGCGATGTCCGATACGAGCGTCCAGCCGAGGGCGGCCATCCCCTGCGCGAAGAACGCGACCGACATGATCGCGATCACGGCCTCGTTGCTCTGCACGTAGTTCGCGAGAATGATCGTCGATGCGAGCAGCAGGCCCGCGATGATCGGCAGCTTGCGCGCGAGGTTCGCGGACTTGCCGCGACGCAGCAGCCAGTCGGAGAAGATTCCGCCGAACATCACGCCGACCGACGCGGCGATGAACGGCATCACCGCGAAGAAACCGATCTTCAGCCAGCCCATGTGGCGCTCGGTGGCGAGGTAGGTCGGGAACCAGGTCAGGAAGAACACGAGCGTCGAGTTGCCGGCGAACTGGCCGAGGCAGATGCCCGCGAGCTGGCGCTTCTTCACCAGTTGGCCGACCATCGCCCAGCTGAACTTGGCCTGCGCCGGCTTGTCGCCCTTGTCGCCGCTCTTGCGCACACCGTGCACGAGACCGCCGCCCGCCTCGATATAGGCCAGCTCCTCCGAATTCGCACCCGGATGGTTGCGCGGCTCGTGATAGAACTTCCACCAGACCAGGCCGAACACGATACCCACCGCGCCGACGACCCAGAACAGCGAGCGCCAGCCGAACGCCCCCATCAGCGCGAACAAAACCGGGCTGAAGAACGCGAGGCCGATGTACTCGCCGACGGTGTAGGTCCCCGTCGCCATCGCACGCTCGTTCTGCGGGAACCACGTCGCGACGACGCGGCTGTTGGTCGGGAAGCACGGCGCTTCCGTCACACCCAGGCCGAGCCGGCAAGCGAGCAGCGTCGCGACGCCCGGCACGAAGCCTTGCAGGAACGTGCACAGCGACCACAACGTCATCGACCAGTAATAGGTGATCTTGCTGCCGAAACGATCGAGGAACAGGCCGCCGGGAACCTGCATCGCGACATACGTCCACGAAAACGCGGAAAACATGATGCCCATCACGGCCGCGTTGATGCCGAGCTCCTTGGTGAGCTGAGGCGCAGCCACCCCCAGCACGGTGCGGTCGAGATAGTTGATCATCGTGCCGATCGCGAGCAGCGCGAGAATCTTGTAGCGCGCCGAAGTGCGCCGGACGGTGCCGGACGCCTGCGCCGGCGCGGCGCTCGTGTGGGTGGTGTGCTGCATGGTCGTCTCCTGGTCTCTCTTTATGGAAGGGGTCAGCGCGCGACGAGCGACTGAAAGTGTTCGAACATCCGCTCGGCGTCGGGCGTGCGTCCGGTGAAGATCTCGAACGCGTCGACCGCCTGGTAGACGGCCATCCCGCCGCCCGGCAGCGTGGCGCAACCGGCCGCGCGCGCCGCGTGGATCAGTTCGGTTTCGAGCGGGAAGTACACGATGTCGGCGACCCACATGCCCGCGTGGAGCAGTTCGGCAGGCAGCGGCAGGCCCGGATGCTTGGCCATGCCGGTCGGCGTGCAGTGGATCAGGCCCGTCGCGGCGCGCATCGAGGCCGCGAGATCGTCGCCCTGCACGACGCGTGCCGCCGGGAAGCGCTGCTGCAGTTCGGCTGCGAGCGCGGCGGCGCGCGTGCCGTCGACATCGAAAATCGTCAGTTCGGCCGCGCCCATCTGCAGCGCCGCATGCGCCACGGCCGCGCCCGCGCCGCCCGCGCCGAGCTGGACGACGCGTTCGAGCGACGCGCCGGGCAACCCGCGGCGGAACGATTTCGCGAAACCCGACCAGTCGGTGTTGTGGCCGATCCGCTTGCCGTCCTTGAACAGCACGGTGTTCACCGCGCCGAGCGCGCGCGCATCGTCCGACAGTTCATCGAGGTGCTCGATCACGCGCTGCTTGCACGGATGCGTGATGTTCAGGCCGTTGTAGCCCATCCGCTGCGCGGCGTCGAGCAGTTGCGGCAGCGCGTCGACGGTCACGCCCAGCACATCGAGATCGATGCGCCGGTAGACATAGCCGAACCCCTGGCGGAACCCTTCTTCCTCGTGCATCGCGGGCGACAGCGAGCCGCCGATGCCCTGGCCGATCAGGCCGATCAGAAACGACGGGCGGCTCATCGCGCGGCTCCCTGCGCGAACAGCGTCGCCAGACGCTGCAGCGCGAACACGTAGCCCTCGGTGCCGCAGCCGCAGATCACGGCTTCGGCGAGCGCCGACACATAGGAATGGTGACGGAACGCCTCGCGGCGATGCACGTTCGAGATATGCACTTCGATCACCGGCTTCGCGATCGCGGAAAGTGCATCGGCCAGCGCCACCGACGTATGCGTATAGGCGGCCGGGTTGATCACGATGCCGTGCGTGTCGTGACGCGCGGCATGCAGCCAGTCGATCAGCTGGTGCTCGGCGTTCGACTGGCGGAAGTCGATCTCCAGCCCGAGCGCCTCGCCCGCCGTACGGCAGCGCTGCTCGACATCGGCGAGCGTTTCGGCGCCGTAGATATGGGGCTCGCGTGTGCCCAACAAATTCAGGTTCGGGCCGTTCAGCACGAGCACCTTGTGCTTGCTCATCGTGTTTCTGCTCCTGAAACAGGGGCAGACCACGATCGGCGCCGCCCCGAAGACATCGGAATGTGGCGCTAGTGTGCGCCCGTGCAAGCGGGCTGTCTTTTCGGGTTTTCGCTAATTTGTACCACCTAGTTAGTTTGTACAATATGAATCACCAGCCTAGTAAATTCGGGATATGGCGCCCGTCATGAACTCAACGACTGGTTCATTCAGGGTCGGTTCGACCGACGCCATGCCCGCTCATCCTCAGGAATCGCCCATGCAGCGCTCGATCGCCACCGTGTCACTGTCCGGCACGCTCGCCGAGAAACTCGCCGCCATCCAGGCCGCAGGCTTCGACGGCGTCGAAATCTTCGAAAACGACCTCGTCTACTTCGATGGATCGCCGGCCGACGTCCGGCGCATGGCCGCCGATCTCGGCCTCGACATCGTGCTGTTCCAGCCGTTTCGCGACTTCGAGGGGGTGAGCGCGGCCCAGCTCGCCCGCAACCTCGACCGGATCAAGCGCAAATTCGACGTGATGCATGCGCTCGGCACCGACCGCATCCTGGTGTGCAGCAACGTATCGGCCGACACGATCGCGGACGACGGGCTGCTCGTCGACCAGCTCGGCGCGCTTGCCGAAGCCGCGCGGCAGGCCGGCGTGGTCGCCGCGTACGAAGCGCTCGCGTGGGGCCGCATCGTGAAGCGCTACGGCCATGCGTGGAAACTCGTGAATGCCGTGAACAGCCCGCACCTCGGCCTGGCGCTCGACAGTTTCCATACGCTGTCGCTCGACGATTCGCCGGACGCGATCGCCGACATCCCCGGCGACCGGATCGCGTTCGTGCAGATCGCCGATGCGCCGAAGCTCGCGATGGACGTGCTCGAATGGAGCCGCCATTTCCGCTCGTTCCCGGGCCAGGGCGACTTCGACCTCGCACGCTTCACCGCGCGCGTGATCGAGTCGGGCTATACGGGGCCGCTGTCGCTCGAGATCTTCAACGACGGCTTCCGCGCCGCGCCGACCGCAATCACGGCCGCCGACGGCCATCGCTCGCTGCTGTATCTGGAAGAACTGACGCGCGAACGGCTCGCGCAGGACGGCCGCGCGCCGGCCGCCGACCAGCCGCTGTTCGCGCCGCCGGCGCCGCCCGCGCACGTCGGGTTCCAGTTCATCGAATTCGCGGTCGACGCGCAGGCGGCGGCGACCGTCGGCGAATGGCTCGGCCGGATGCGCTTCCGGCTCGCGGGCCGCCATCGCTCGAAGGACGTGACGCTGTTCCAGCACGGCGCCGCGTCGATCGTGCTGAACGCCGAGCGCGACTCGTTCGCCGATGCGTTCTTCCAGCAGCACGGGCTGTCGCTGTGCGCATCGGCATTCCGTGTCGACGACGCGAAAGTGGCGTTCGAACGCGCGGCCGGCTTCGGCTATGCGCCGTTCTCCGGCCGCGTCGGCCCGAACGAGCGCGTGCTGCCGAGCGTGCAGGCGCCGGACGGCAGCCTCGAATACTTCGTCGACGAAGCGCCGAACGCGCCGACGCTGTACGAATCGGATTTCGTGCTGACCGACATCGACGGCCCGAGCGAAGTCGGCCCGCTCACGGGTATCGACCACGTGTGCCTCGCACTGCCGGCCGACGCGCTCGATACGTGGATCCTGTTCTTCAAGACGGCATTCGGCTTCGAGGCGGAACGCAGCTGGCTCGTGCCCGACCCGTACGGGCTGATGCGCAGCCGCGCGGTGCGCAGCGCCGACGGCTCGGTGCGGATCGCGCTGAACGCGTCGGTCGACCGGCACACGGCGGTCGCCGAATCGCTCGACCGCTATCACGGCACGGGGCTGAACCACGTCGCGTTCCGCACCGACGACATCGTGAAGACGATCGCCGCGTTCGCGGCCGACGGCATTCCGTTCCTGCGCATTCCGCCGAACTACTACGACGATCTCGCCGCACGCTACGCGCTGCCGGACGACCTGATCGACACGCTGAGCACGCATCACCTGCTGTACGACCGTGACGAACACGGCGGCGAATTCCTGCATGCGTATACAGAACTGGTCGACAACCGCTTCTCGCTCGAGATCGTCGAGCGGCGCGGCGGATACGACGGCTACGGCGCGACGAATGCGGCCGTGCGGCTCGCCGCACAGGCGCAGCGCAGGAAATAAGGGAAGGAAGCCGACAGGGATTCAAGGGGCGCATCACATTCGCGCCCGCGGCCGCCTCAAAGGGCCACATCTTGCGCGCACCATCGTGGGGAATCGCTTGGCCGCACCCCCGCCCGCGCGGCTCGCCGCGAGCGGGCCGGAAACCGCATTCCATCGGGCGTTACATACGGTAACCCGTACCGCAGTGCAGCATCCCGTCGCCCCGTGCCGTTTTAAGAATCGCTTAAGTCTTCGACGGCACCATCCGCAACCAGTACCCCGATGGTTATCTCGAAAAGGAGGAAAGCGATGAGCGCCGTAGAAGCACCCGCGGGCCGCCCGGCCGCGCCCCCTGCAAAGAAGACGATGCTGCGCCGCCTGCTCAGTCATCATGAAATCGCGACGCTGCTCGTGCTGCTGCACGCACCGATCGGCGCCAACGCCAAACCCGAACTGCCTGCGCTGCAGGAAGCCGGTCTCGTCGAGATGGTCAAGCTCGACACCGAAACGGCACCCAGTTTCCGGCTGACCGAAGACGGTACCGCCGTCCTGAAAGGGCTCGGCTACCGCTGAGCCGCCGTTTTCATCGCTTTCCCGCTTTCCCGCATCACCCCGATTCCCAGCGACTCGCCGGCCCTGCCGGCATGTCGCGTCACCCTGCCCGCTCCTGCAGCATCAACCGGTATTCCGTCGGCGTGACGCCGACCGTCGCCTTGAACTGGCGCGTGAACGCGCTGTGATCCGTATAGCCGCATAGCGCCGCGACGTCGGTCACCTTGTCGTGCGTGACGAGTAGCGCGGTGGCCGCATCGAGCCGCGTCTTCAGCAGCACCTGGCGCGGCGTCAGGTGGAACACCTTGTGGAAGTAGCGCTCGAGCTGCGCGACCGACATCCCCGCCATCTGCGCGAGATGCTTCAGGTTCAGCGGCTGCACGTAGTGATCCTGGATGTGCTGGACGACGTCGGCGAGCCGGCTGTACGCCGGGTGCGATCCCTCGTGCGCCTTCAGGTCGCGCGAGATGCCCGCGAGGCCGACCACCCTGCCCGCGGCGTCGCGCAGCGGCTCCTTGCAGGTCAGGCACCAGCCCGGCTGACGGCCCGGATACAGGTGCAGTTCCAGCTGGTCCATCAGTTGCTGGCCGGCGTTGATCGTCGCCATGTCCTGCTCGAAATAGCTGCGGCCGAAGCGGCGCGGAAACACTTCGTCTGCCGTCTTGCCGAGCAGGTCGCGCTTGTCCTTGTAGCCGCAGCGCATCGCCAGCGTGCGATTGACGATCGCGTAGCGGCCGCTCGCATCCTTCACGAAGAACGCGACGTCCGGCAGTGCATCGAACACCGGTTCGAGCAGGCGGAAGTGCGCAAGCATCGCGCCGAAATCGGCGTTGTCGGGCTGGTAGCGCAACGGTTCGGACAGGCTCATGGGCGGTACGGCAAGCAAGGGCGTCATCCCGGCAACCGCAATGCGAGTGGCAGATGGCGTCGATTATAGAAGCGCCCGTTCGATCGCGTCGCGCCGATCGCAAAGGCGGGCAAGTTGGCGGCGGCCGTCGCAGCGCGCCGCCGATCGGCCGGCATCGTCACGCGACATACGTTGCGTGCGCAACCACTGCGTCGAGCGTGCGGGGGCCGGCCGCGAATCCGCTTGTGTCGACGCAGCCACCACGCGTGCGCCGGTGCCGGCACGCCGTGCGCGGACTGGCGCACTCGCACACCGGCACCGTACGCCCGAACTCGCCAGCATAAAAATGCGAACGTGCAGCGTCTTGGCGCGTTTGCGCATTCGACGTGACGATTTCGGCATATATCAGGGTTATCGACGATATGCCGATATCGTCGCTGGCCGCGCACTGAACGCGCAAGACGCACGCATTTTCGCTATCTAGACTTCGCTTCACGGTCACGAGACGACCTCACGCCGCGGCAGCAATCGGCATGCATGGCCTGCGGCATCGGCCATCAGCTGCGCCGATTCCGGCATAGCCCGGGCAGCACGCGGCACGCACGCAGGGCCCTCGCATCGGCCTGCCGACCGAACCGTCTCGCCCGGTTTACCGGCGCCGGCCCGCCAGCCGGCGGCGGCCCAACCACGCCATCAAGGGGAAGTGAAAGTGAAGCTGAAGGTATCGCACGTCGCGCTGGCCGCTGCCTGCGCACTGTCGGGCACGCACGCCATCGCCGCCGACGTCGTCAAGATCGGTTTCGCCGCACCGCTGACCGGCCCGCAGTCGAATTACGGCACGGACATGCAGAAGGGCGTGCAACTCGCGATCGCCGATTTCAACGCGACGCGTCCGACGATCGGCGGCAAGCCCGTCACGTTCCAGCTCGACTCGCAGGACGACCAGGCCGACCCGCGCACCGGCACGACCGTCGCGCAGCGGCTGATCGACGACAACGTCCGGGGGATCATCGGGCACTTCAACTCGGGCACGAGCATTCCCGCGTCCGACCTGTACGATCGCGCGGGGCTGCCGCAGATCTCGATGGCCACGTCGCCGCAATACACGGCGCGCGGTTACAAGACGACCTACCGGCTGCTGACGAGCGACGCGCAGGCGGGCCGCATCGTCGGCACGTACGCGGTGAAGACGCTGCGCTACAAGCGCATCGCGATCATCGACGACCGCACGGCCTACGGCCAGGGCATCGCCGACGAATTCGCGAAGGCCGTCGAAGCGGCGGGCGGCACCATCATCAAGCGCGACTTCACGAACGACAAGGCACTCGATTTCTCCGCGATCCTGACCAACCTCAAGGGGATGAACCCGGACGCGATCTTCTACGGCGGCGGCGATGCGCAGTCGTCGCCGATGATCCGCAAGATGCGTCAGCTCGGGATGAAGTCGGCGTTCGTGACGGGCGAGATGTCGCGCTCGCCGACGTTCCTGAAGGTCGGCGGCGACGCGGCCGAAGGCGCGATCGTCTACATGGGCGGGCTGCCGAAGGAAAAGATGCCGGGCTTCGCCGGCTACGCGTCACGCTACAAGGCGCGCTTCAACGAAGACGTGATCACCTACTCGCCGTACGCGTATGACGGCACGATCGCGCTGCTCACCGCGATGAAGGACGCGAACTCGACCGACCCGAAGGTGTACACGCCGTATCTCGGCAAGGTGTCGGTCAAGGGCGTATCGGCCCCCAGCATCGCGTACGACACGAAGGGCGACCTGAAGGATGCACCGGTGACGATCTACAAGGTCGAGCACGGCGCGTTCAAGCCGGTCGATACGATCGCCGGCAACTGATCCGCCTGACCCGGCCCCGCGCGGCGCGTCAGCGGCTCACCGGCCGCCCGCGCCGCGCGCGCTTTTGCGTCTGCGTCTGCGTCTGCGCCTGCGCCTGCTTCGGTTTCGCGATCCGAACCGTTCCTCGGCGCGCCCACACACGCGTGCATTTCGCGCTCCTGTAGAATCCCCCCACCCGCTTTGACGCTTCGTCTCCGCCGCGCCCCATCCCGGTGCGGCGGCGCGTGTTTCGTGCCTCACCCGGCACGCGGCACGCTTCGACGATGCAAGCCGCGCCTTGTCAGTCCATGCCGAAAAGCGGGCCCTGGAGACGCAGCACCGACAACAACATTCGAAAACCGATCGTCCTGACCATGCAAGCTTCCGAATTGAGCGGCGTGCCTCGCGCCGCCGAACGCGCGCTCACGCGCAGCGACTACAAGACCCTTGGCCTTGCCGCACTCGGCGGCGCCCTCGAGTTCTACGACTTCATCATCTTCGTGTTCTTCGCGCCGGCGATTGGGCAACTGTTCTTCCCGCACGACATTCCCGACTGGCTGCGCCAGTTGCAGACGTTCGGCATCTTCGCGGCCGGCTACCTCGCGCGCCCGCTCGGCGGCGTGATCATGGCGCACTTCGGCGACCTGTTCGGCCGCAAGCGGATGTTCACGCTGAGCGTGCTGATGATGTCCGTGCCGACGCTGCTGATGGGCCTGCTGCCGACCTACGACTCGATCGGCATCCTCGCGCCGGTGTTGCTGCTGCTGTTCCGCGTGCTGCAGGGCGCGGCCGTCGGCGGTGAAGTGCCGGGCGCGTGGGTGTTCGTGTCCGAGCACGTGCCGTCGCGTCACATCGGCTATGCGTGCGGCACGCTGACCGCGGGCCTGACGGCCGGCATCCTGCTCGGCTCGCTGGTCGCCGCCGGCATCAACAGCCGTTACTCGAGCGCCGAAGTCGGCGCGTTCGCGTGGCGCATCCCGTTCCTGCTCGGCGGCGTGTTCGGCCTGTTCTCGGTGTACCTGCGCCGCTGGCTGCACG
The DNA here is from genome assembly GCF_017104705.1 of Burkholderia sp. Se-20373. NCBI lineage: Bacteria > Pseudomonadati > Pseudomonadota > Betaproteobacteria > Burkholderiales > Burkholderiaceae > Burkholderia > Burkholderia sp. Se-20373. Next base: position 18,449 of record NZ_JAAGPH010000003.1, read on the forward strand.
AGACGCCGGTGTTCGCCGAGATGAAGGCGAAGAAGGCGCTCGCGGCCGAGATTCCGCTGAAGGCCGTGCTGCGCGACCACGGCCGCGCGGTGATCGTGTCGATGCTGCTCACGTGGATGCTGTCGGCCGCGATCGTCGTCGTGATCCTGATGACGCCCGCGCTGCTGCAGAAGCAGTTTCACCTGACACCCGCGACGACGCTGTTCGCGAACAGCGTCGCGACGCTGTGCCTGACGGCCGGCTGCATCACCGCGGGCTCGCTCGCGGGCTGGATCGGTGCGAAGCGCGTGCTCGGCATCGGCGGCATCGGGCTGGCCGCGTGCTACTACCTGCTGTTCGTGCAGGTCGCGGCCGACGCGTCGACGCTGCCGCTCTACTACGGGATCGCGGGCTTCATGGTCGGCACGATCGGCGCGGTGCCGTTCGTGATGGTCAAGAGCTTCCCGGCCGTCGTGCGCTTCTCGGGCATCTCGTTCTCGTACAACGTCGCGTATGCGATCTTCGGCGGCCTCACGCCGGTGATCGTGTCGCTGATGATGAAGTCGAATCCGCTTGCACCGGTGGTGTACGTCGCGGCGATCTGCGTGCTCGGCGCGATCGCCGTGCAGTTCTCGAAGGATGCGAAGGAGGATTCGCCGCACTGAGCGGCGACGGGGCGCGTGCGGTGGCGTCCAGCGCCGCATCGAATGACCGAACGCACGCGCTCCATGAACAAAGGGCCGAATCCCGCGGGATTCGGCCCTTTTGTTTTGCTTCAGCGCAACGGCAACGGCGCGAGGATGTGCGATCAGCGCAGGCTGCCGTACGTCGTGCTCGGCCGACGCAGGCCGTCGATGCTCGCGCCGCCGGCGCCGGTGACGTACAGCAGCAGGAAACCGCCGGCGATCGCGATGTTCTTCCAGAAATGGATCACCATGTCATGCTGGACCGCGGCGTCCGTCGCGTCCCAGAAATTGTGCCCGACCATCGCGGTCGCGACCGTGTAGAACGCCATCAGCAGGGCGAGCGGTTTCACCTTGTAGCCGACGATCAGCAGCAGCCCGCCAAGCCCCTCGATCGCGACGACGATCGGCCCGATCACCTGCGGATACGGCACGTTCAGACCATGCAGGTAGCCGATGAAATCGCCGTAGCCGAGCAGCTTCATCACGCCGCCCCACAGGAACAACGCCGCCAGCGCCAGGCGCGCGAAAAAAATGACGCCGGAATCGACGGAACGCGTCATGCCTCTCTCCTCGTATGCAATTCGGCCGGCCGCCCGGAGCACACCCGGACAACTCGGCGCCGCGCGACCCTGCGGGGCCCGCGGCAAATGGGCCAGCATAGACAGAGTTTCGGCCGTGTCCAAGAAAAAGGTTGTAGCAAATCTTTACACGGCGGCCGCCGCGCGGCCCGATGGCGGCGGGATGAAAAGGCGTTTAGCCCGCGTCGCTCAACAACACGCCCTTCTTGAAGATGAAGCAGCCGTAGCCGCGCAGCTCGCCGGTGACGATCACCGCGTACGTCTGCTGCGCGCGCTCGTAGAACGCGAACCGCTCGATGCCCGTGAGCGGCACCGAGCGCCCTTCGGCGCGATCGATCTCGGCCTGCACTTCGCGCTGTACGGGCGGCACCGCGGCCGCGTCACCGACGACTTCCATCCGCCACGCGGGGGTGTCGACGTACGTGTCGAGCGGCAGCACGGACAGCACCGCGCGCACGACGCGTGCCGAATCGGCACCGTCGATCCGCAACGCGCGGCCGACCACCGTGTGCTCCGCGACGGATTCCGCCGGGAAGTTTGCGTCGCAGATCGCGATTTCATCACCGTGGCCCATCGCGCGCAGCGTGTGCAGGATGTCGGCGTGCAGCAGCGGGTCGAGATTCTTCAGCATGTCGGCTAGTCTCCGGGATCAGGAACGAACGCATAACGTTACCCGATCCCGGTGGACACTGCGCATGCGTCGCTCGGGTCACGACGCCGCGGCCGGCATTTCGTCGATGAAACCCGTGACCGACGCGAGGCGGCCCGATGCGTCGACGGTGCCGAAGTCCGAGCCCTTCACGATCGCGGCGCCGTCGGGCGATACGAGCGCCCACGAGAACCGCAGGTGCTGGCCGAACCCGTCGACGTCGGTCGTGCGGCGGAAGCGGAACGCAGGGAAGCGCGCCTGCACGGCCGCGATCATCGCGTCGATGCCCGCGTGGCCGTCGCCGGTCATCAGCGGATCGCGATAGGCCGCGTCGCTCGCGTAGGTCGCATCGATCAGCGCACGGCGGCGCGCGACGTCGGGTTCGTTCCAGGCGTCGATGTAGCGGTCGATCAGGTCGGCGTGAACGGACAACGCGGACGAGGCGGATTGGGCGGTGCTCATGGCGAGGCTCCTTGGGTCGATGAGACGACGATGTCGCGAACGTGGCGTGTTGCGTGTTCGCGTGCAGACATCGTCGCCGGCCGCGCGCGGGCGGTCGATTACGTACGAGGTAAGGAAATCGCACCGGTCGCTTCGAATCGATGGCTGCTCCGCACGCCGGACGCGGCCCGCCATGCATCAGCTCTCCTCATCATGGACATCCAGCCGACACGTGCTCCACCGAAATGGAAACGGGCGCCCGCTTCGTCCGGCGGCAACGGCCGCGCGCGTCAGGTCACCGGCGCCGGATTGAACAGCGTCAGCGCATTCGCGAGCTTCCATTGCTCGGCCCACGTGCGGCGCTTGCCGCTCGCGACGTCGAGCATCAGCCGGAACAGTGCCCAGCCGGTGTCCTCGATCGTGGCCGCGCCGGTCGCGATCTGCCCCGCGTCGAGATCCATCAGGTCGTGCCAGCGGCGCGCGAGGTCGCTGCGCGTCGCGACCTTGATCACCGGCACCTGCGCGAGACCGTATGGCGTGCCGCGGCCGGTCGTGAAAATATGCAGGTTCATCCCGGCCGCGAGCTGCAGCGTGCCGCAGATGAAATCGCTCGCGGGCGTCGCCGCGTACAGCAGCCCCTTCTGCTTCGCGCGATCGCCGGGACGCACGACGCCGGCGATCGGCGCGCTGCCCGACTTCACGATCGAGCCCATCGCCTTCTCGACGATGTTCGACAGGCCACCCTTCTTGTTGCCGGGCGTCGTGTTCGCGCTGCGGTCGACGCGGCCGCGCTGCAGGTAACGGTCGTACCAGTCCATCTCGCGGATGATCTCGCGCGCCACGTCCTCGTTCGCCGCGCGCGACGTGAGCTGCGCGACCCCATCGCGCACTTCCGTCACCTCGGAGAACATGATCGTCGCGCCCGCGCGCACCAGCAGGTCGGCCGCGAAGCCGACGGCCGGGTTCGCGGTGAGCCCCGAGAACGCATCGCTGCCGCCGCACTGCACGCCAACGACGAGATCCGATGCCGGGCACGTCTCGCGGCGGCGGCGATTGAGCCGCTCGAGATGCGATTCGGCCATCTTCATGATCGAGTCGATCATCGAGTTGAAGCCGACGTGCGCGGCGTCCTGCAGGCACACCACGCCGCCGTTGTCGGTCGCACCGTCGGCCGCGACCGGAATCGTGCCGGGCGGCAGCAGGCGCTCGGGCTGGAGCTTCTCGCAGCCGAGGCTCACGGTCATCACCTCGCCGCCGAAGTTCGGATTCAGGCTGATGTTGCGCAGCGTGCGGATCGGGATGTCGGCGTCGGGCGCGTCGATCGCCACGCCGCAGCCGTACGTGTGCTCGAGCCCGACCACGTCGTCGACGTTCGGGTAGCGCGGCAGCAGCTCGGCCTTGATCCGCTTCACCGCGTGCTCGACGACACCCGACACGCACTGCACCGTCGTCGTGATCGCGAGGATGTTGCGGGTGCCGACCGAGCCGTCGGCATTGCGGAAGCCCTCGAACGTATAGCCTTCGAGCGGCGGCAGCGGCGGCGCGGCGCGCGTTGCGAGCGGCAGGTCGTCGAGCCCCGGCGGCTCGGGCATGCGCATCGTGCGCTCGTTGACCCAGCTGCCGCGGCGCAGCTCGACCAGCGCATAGCCAATCACCACGTTGTAGCGGACGATCGGGTCGCCGGCCGCGAGGTCGACCAGCGCGACCTTGTGCCCCTGCGGCACGCCTTCGCGCAACGTCAGCCCATCGGCGAACGTCGCGCCCTCGGGCAAGCCGCCGTCGTTGACGACGATCGCGACGTTGTCGTCCGGATGCACACGGATATAGAGCGGGGAAGCAGTCATCGGAATTCCTGGAGGCTATCGGCCATATCGTTAGTCATCATACGACATTCAACCAAGATCGGCGATGCTGCGTAAACCCTTATCCGGAAAGACCCTACTATTTACCGCCCCGCAAATCGCTTGCGCCCCCCTCCCCATCGTTGTACGATGACATACAACGACATCGCCAATGTGGCTCGTATGCCGTTCCCGACGAACCCAGCACTCGCGCTAGACGGACGACCCAACCATGACCTCACCGCAAGAACTCAAACAGATCATTTCCCACGGCCTGCTGTCGTTTCCGCTGACGGATTTCGACGCCGACGGCAGCTTCCGCCCGTCCACCTATGCCGAGCGCCTGGAATGGCTCGCGCCGTACGGTGCGAGCGCGCTGTTCGCGGCCGGCGGCACCGGTGAATTCTTCTCGCTCACGCAGCGCGAGTACTCGGACGTGATCCGTGTCGCGACGGAAACCTGCAAGGGCAAGGTGCCGATCCTCGCCGGCGCGGGCGGCGCGACGCGCGTCGCGATCGAATATGCGCAGGAGGCCGAGCGCCTCGGCGCGAGCGGCGTGCTGCTGATGCCGCATTACCTGACCGAAGCCAGCCAGGAAGGGATCGCCGACCACGTCGAGCAGGTGTGCCGTGCGCTGAAGATCGGTGTCGTGGTGTACAACCGCGCGAATTCGAAGCTGAACGCCGACATGCTCGAGCGCCTCGCCGATCGTTGCCCGAACCTGATCGGCTTCAAGGACGGAGTCGGCGAAATCGAAAGCATGGTGACGATCCGCCGCCGCCTCGGCGACCGGTTCGCGTACCTCGGCGGCCTGCCGACGGCCGAAGTCTATGCGGCCGCGTACAAGGCGCTCGGCGTGCCGGTGTATTCGTCGGCCGTGTTCAACTTCATCCCGAAGACGGCGATGGCATTCTACGAAGCGATCGCGAAGGACGACCACGCCACGGTCGGCCGCCTGATCGACGAATTCTTCCTGCCGTACCTGAAGATCCGCAATCGCCGCGCGGGCTATGCGGTCAGCATCGTGAAGGCGGGCGCGAAGCTCGTCGGCCATGACGCAGGCCCGGTACGTGCGCCGCTCGTCGATCTCACCGATGAAGAAGCGGCGGAGCTCGACGTGCTGATCAAGAAGATGGGGCCGCAATAAGCGGCCGGCAGTCAACCGGCACACGCTTCGGCGCGTGCCGGCGCGGCGCCGCGCGTTCGGCCCCGCTTGCTCTTTTCGACGGCCGGCCCGCGCTTCGCGGGCCGGCCGTTTTCGTCACATCTGCGAAATGGTGCCGACGATCCGGTAGCGCAGGCTGCCCAGCCTGAGCCGGGTCGCGGCGATCTCCGCGCCGGTGGCCGAGCGCCGCGCACGCGTGTTCGGATCGCCGGCGAGCATCTGGTCGAGCACGTCGGGATCGACGACTGCGTCGAAGAACCGACCGACCGTGAGCATCGCGTACTGCTTCGCGGTCGCCAGCTGGCTGTTGGCCTGCGTCAGCGCGTCGGTGCGCAGGCCCGGATCGCGCTCATCGATACTGCGGCGGTGCTTCAGCGCGAACACCAGCGCCTCCATGTCCAGCCTGAACCGCCTCACGGCCCGACCGAAGCGGAGCGAATGCGGATCGGAATCCGTCACGGGCCGCCCCTGGTTGATCGTCACGTCGAATTCGCTGCCGCCCAGGTCGCGCTGCAGTTCGAACAGCGCATTGGCCAGCACGCGGCCTTCGCTATAGTCCCCGACCTGCGTGCGCACCGATTTCGCGACGTCGCCGACCGCTTTCCACAACCCGGCCGCGAACAGGTGGTCGCCACGTTTGCTGATGTTCATGATGCCGTTCCCTCTTGGTCTTTTTCTGGATCTCTCAGGTTTCGCCGTGCGGGTCGGTCGACCCGGGGCTTCGGTACTGTAGGAGAAAAGCGGGCGACGGGAAAGCCGGCAAGATCAACGACCGTTTTTGCCCACACGACGGCGCCGGCGCTCGCCCCGGCCAGCGGCCCCCTCCATGTCCCCTCGGCACGATCCAGATTCATTACACCCTCTGGCACATGCATCACCATCAGCATCAGTTGATGCGATAATTGATGCCTCGATCCTTTCCGGAGGCGCACCATGCGCACGACCTTGTCCCTTGACGACGCCCTGCTTGCCAAAGCGCAGCAATTGACCGGCGTGACCGAAAAATCAGCCTTGGTGAAAGAGGCGCTGCGCGCGTTGATCGCCCGCGAAAGCGCCCGTCGGCTCGCCCGACTCGGCGGCACCGAGCCTGATCTCGAATCCATCCCGCGCCGCCCGTCGGACCCAGCATGATTCTTGTCGACACCTCCGTCTGGATCGACCATCTTCGCGCCGGTGACGTCACGCTCACAGCGCTACTGGAAACCGACCGGGTACTGATCCATCCTTTCGTGATCGGCGAACTCGCGCTCGGCAGCCTGCGAGATCGCCAGACCGTACTGGATGCGCTGCGCGATCTGCCCGTCGCCACCTCGGCAACTGACGATGAAGTTCAGCGCCTGGTCGATGTCGTGCCGCTTCACGGGCTCGGCATCGGCTACGTCGATGCGCACCTGCTCGCCTCGGTCCGACTGACCGATGGCAGCAAGCTGTGGACACGCGACCGGCGCCTGCTGAGCGCAGCAGACCGCCTGGGGCTCGCTGCGCATCCCGCCCACTGACGCGGCGAGATCGGCACCACCCCAACCTGCCATGCAAAAAAGGCGGAAGCGGCTCACCGGCCACTTCCGCCTTTTCGTTTGTTGCAACCCGCAAGCACCCAGGCTCACCGGTCGCAATCGAACGCTCCGTCAATCGAGGTGCGTCATCACTCCGCCTTCCCGTCCCGCAGCCGCGGAATCGCGAGCGGATTGCTTTCCTGCAACCCTTCCGGCAGCAGATCGTCCGGGAAATCCTGGTAGCACACGGGCCGCAGGAAACGCTCGATCGCCGTTGCGCCGACCGACGTGACGGCCGGATTCGACGTGGCCGGAAACGGCCCGCCGTGCACCATCGCGTCGCACACCTCGACGCCGGTCGGGTAGCCGTTGACCAGCAAGCGGCCCGCCTTGCGTTCGAGGACCGGCAGCAACCGGCGCGCGAGCGGCTTGTCGTCGGCATCCATCTGCAGCGTGGCCGTCAGCTGGCCTTCGAGCGCTTCGAGCACGCGCGCGACTTCGTCGAGATCGCGGCAACGCACGATCAGCGACGCCGGCCCGAACACCTCGTGGCTGAACGCCGGCTCGGCGAGGAACGCCTGCGCACCGACTTCGTACAGCGCGCCGCCAGCCTGGCAGTCGGTCTGCGGCGCCTCGCCCGCGCCGATCTCGCGCACGCCCGGCAGTTCGGCCAGCTTGCCGCGGCCGTTGCGATACGCATCGGCGATGCCGCGCGTGAGCATCACGCCGGCCGGCTTCTTCGCGAGCGCCTGCGCGGCGACGGTTTCGAAGCGGTCGAGATCGGGGCCGTCGATCGCGAGCACGAGGCCCGGGTTGGTACAGAACTGGCCGACGCCCAGCGTCAGCGAATCGACGAAGCCCGTCGCGATCGCGTCGCCGCGCGCAGCGAGCGCCGCCGGAAACAGCACGACGGGGTTGATGCTGCTCATTTCCGCGTAGACGGGAATCGGCTGCGGGCGGGCGTTCGCGAGTTGCACGAGTGCCATCCCGCCCTGCCGCGACCCCGTGAAGCCGACCGCCTGAACCGCCGGATGGCCGACGAGCGCCGCGCCGATCACGCGGCCGGGGCCGACCAGCAGCGAGAACACGCCCGCCGGCATGCCGGTTTTCGCGACGGCGGCGCGGATCGCGCGGCCCACCAGCTCGGACGTGCCGAGGTGCGCCTCGTGCGCCTTCACGATCACCGGGCAGCCGGCCGCGAGCGCCGATGCCGTATCGCCGCCGGCCACCGAGAATGCGAGCGGGAAATTGCTTGCACCGAACACGACGACGGGCCCGAGCCCGACCTTCTGCAGCCGCAGGTCCGAACGCGGCAGCGGCGTGCGCGCCGGCTGTGCGGGATCGATCGACGCGGCGAGGAAGCGCCCGTCGCGCACGACGCGCGCGAACAGCCGGAGCTGGCCGACGGTGCGGCCGCGCTCGCCCTGCAGCCGCGCGATGGGCAGGCCCGTTTCCGCGTGCGCGCGCTCGATCAGCACGTCGCCGAGCGCGACGATTTCATCCGCGATCGCGTCGAGAAACGCCGCACGGGCCGCGAGCGGCTGCGCGCGGTACGCGTCGAACGCATCGCGTGCGAGTTCGCATGCGCGCTCGACGTCGGCCTGCGCCGCAACGCCGAATGCCGGCGCGTCGATCGGCGCGCCCTTCGACGGGTCGAACGCGCGCAAGGTACCTGCCGAGCCGGCGACCGCTTCGGCGCCGATCAGCATCTCTCCAGTCAGTTGCATGGGGTGTGCTCCGTGGTTCGGGAATAGGTCGTTCATTGTAGCTCAACAGATATGATGTCCGCCCACCGAACATCAATATTCACGTCAGGTGCCGGGCCGGCTCCGAAACGCACGAAACCCTTATTTCACGCGCCAATATCTGGGATTTTTACGCCTTCACGTCACCATCCAGAGGGAAAACCCGAGGTTTCTGCGTCTGATTATTGCCCATAAACTGTCGCCAAGTCATACGACGACATACATTAAAATGCCAAATCAAACCCCTTCTCGCGAGCTTCCGCTCGACCTCGCGCGCACCGCGCGCCGGACCGCCGTGCGCTACTGGATCCTGGCGATGCTGTTCGTCGTCACGACGCTCAACTATGCGGACCGCGCGACGCTGTCGATCACCGGCACGCCGATCCGCAAGGCGTTCGGCATCGATCCGGTGACGATGGGCTACATCTTCTCGGCGTTCAGCTGGGCGTACGTGCTCGCGCAACTGCCGAGCGGCTGGCTGCTCGACCGCTTCGGCGCGCGGCGCGTGTATGCGGCCAGCATCTTCCTGTGGTCGGCGTTCACGCTGCTGCAGAGCACGATCGGCCTCGGCGGCAGCGCCGCGTTCGCGGTCGCCGCGCTGTTCGCGATGCGCTTCGCGGTCGGCATCGCCGAAGCCCCCGCCTTTCCGGCGAACGCGAAAGTGGTCGCGAGCTGGTTCCCGACCGCCGAACGCGGCACCGCGTCGGCGATCTTCAACGCCGCGCAGTACTTCGCGGCCGTGGTGTTCTCGCCGCTGATGGCGTGGCTCACGCATGCGTACGGCTGGCACCAGGTGTACCTGTGGCTCGGCCTCGCCGGCATCGCGCTCGCGTTCCTGTGGCTGCGGGTCATGAAAGATCCGGCCGACCATCCGGCCGTGAACCGCGCGGAACTCGAGCACATCGAGCAAGGCGGCGGCCTCGTGCGCGCCGCCGCACGCAGCGGCAACGGCGCGCGCTCGGAAAGCAGCCGCGTGGCCGGCTGGTACTACGTGCGCCAGCTGCTGTCGAACCGGATGCTGATCGGCGTGTACCTTGGCCAGTACTGCGTGAATGTGCTCACCTACTTCTTCCTCACGTGGTTCCCGATCTATCTCGTGCAGGCGCGCGGCATGTCGCTGCTGAAGGCCGGCTTCATGACGTCGCTGCCCGCGATCTGCGGGTTCCTCGGCGGCGTGCTCGGCGGGATGCTGTCGGACGGGCTGATCCGCCGCGGCGTGTCGCTCACGCTCGCGCGCAAGATTCCGATCGTCGGCGGGATGGCGCTGTCGATGGTCATCATCGGCTGCAACTACGTCGACAGCGAAGTCCTGGTGATCGTGCTGATGGCCGTGTCGTTCTTCGGCAAGGGGATCGGCTCGCTCGGCTGGGCCGTGGTCGCGGATACCGCGCCGAAGGAAGCGATCGGCCTGTCGGGCAGCCTGTTCAACATGTTCGGCAACACGGCCGGCATCGTCGCGCCGATCGCGATCGGCTACCTCGTCGGCGCGAGCGGCTCGTTCAACGGTGCGCTCGTGTTCGTCGGGCTGAACGCGCTCGTCACGGTGTTCAGCTATCTCGTGATCGTGAAGGACATCAAACGCGTCGAACTGCGTCATCGCGACACCTGACGTTCGGCTTCAAGACAAGACAACGGCGGCCGCATGAAAACGGCCGCCGTTGTTGCATTCGACCTCAGGTACCGGCCGTCAGATCGACGAATGCGCGACGCGCAGCATGTCGTGCACGCCGGACGTCATCAGCGCGAGGAACGCGAGCAGGCCCACGTAGCAGAGCGCGTACGTCGTCTTCGTCTCGATCGACGTCGCGTAGTACATGCGGTTCTCCGGCGCGTCGGGATCGTAGCGCCACGCGCGCTTCAGCTGCGGCAGCGCGAGGATCGCCATCACGATCAGCAGCGGGCTCGGGCGGTACACGAACAGCGCGATCAGCACCGGCACGCCCGCGAACCAGATGCGCGGCGACAGCACCGCGGTGATCCGCCCGCCGTCGAACGGCGACAGCGGAATCATGTTGAACAGGTTCAGGAAGAAGCCCGTGTACGACAGCGCGAGCAGCAGGTTGCTGTCGGTGTGGCGCGCGGCCGCGTAGCAGGCCAGCGCGCCGAGCGTGCCGACGAACGGCCCGGCAAGCCCGACGTACGCCTCGGTTTCCGCGTCGTGCGGCATCTCCTTCAGCTGGATCCATGCACCGACGAACGGGATGAAGGTCGGCAGCCCGACGTCGAGCCCGCGCCGCTGCGCGGCGATGTAGTGGCCGGCCTCGTGCACCAGCAGCAGCGCCACGAAACCGGCGGCGAACCGCCAGCCGTAGAACAACGCGTAGACCGCAATCGACGCCAGCATGGTGCCCGCCGAAACGAGCACCTTGCCGAGCTTGAGGCCGCCGAAGATCAGCAGCAACAGCTTCGTCATTCCTTGCGCTCCGTGCCGGACACGTCAGACACGCTGGATGCCTCGGCGACGGCCGGCACCGCGGCCGCCTTCGGCTTGCGCCCGAAGAAGCGCTTCAATGCCGCACCACCGGCCAGCAGCGCGACCGCGCCGATCTTGAAGAACTTCACCGCGAACGCGCCGATCAGCGCGAGCAGGCCGAGTTTCTTCGCGCCGACACCGACGATCAACGCCGCGAGGCCGTATTCGGCGACGTGGTCGGTCGATTTGTTGAAATCGGCATAGCGCTTGCCGTCGTTGAAGCGGATGTTCGACAGCAGCTCGTCGGCCGACGCCTTGTATTTCGGCAGGTCGGCAAGCGTCGACGCCATCGTCAGCGACAGGTAGCCGTCACGGCCGAGCACGAGCGTCCGGTAGTTCACGCCGTCGTTCTCGGCGTTCGGGGCCGCGCCCTTGTCGCGGATGATCGCGGACCACACGAGCCGGTGCGTGGCTGCGTCGTACGCGGGCGCCTTCGCCCAGCCGACCACCTCGGTCTCCGGCAGGCCGCGTTCCTTGCGCCCCGGGTTGTCTTCCTCGGTGCCGGATTGCAGGCTCTTCAACAGCTCGTCGGGCTTCCAGTCCTTCGCGTCGTCGTCGCGGATATAGCCGCTCGGCTCGAACGACACGACCGAAATCCAGTCGGCATCGGGATCGTCGGGCAGCACGAGGCCGACCAGCTTGGATTCGTCGATCGAGTTGCCCATCGAGCGCAGGTAGCGGCCGGCTTCGGCGGCCGGCACGAACGATTCGCCGGCTTTCAGCTTCAGCACGGCTTCGTGTTTCACGTCGATGTCGGTCGGGCCCTTCACGACCGCGTCGTTGGCGGCCGCGGCGGCGGCCCTCATTTCCACCTGCGCAGCTTCGGTCTGCGCGTGGCCGGTGGTCGCGGCGAATGCGAGCGTCGCCACGCAGGCGAGCCGGACGGCAAGTTTTTTCATTGTTGGATTCCCCTGGAATGCCTTGTCGCAAATATGCACGGCACCGGCCCAGGCGTTTTCAATCGCGGGTCCGGCGTCGTCTCTCAGTTGGCACGGGAGCTATGGTAACGCAGCGCAACGACACGCCCGGTGAACGGCGCGATGCTTACGTCCGAGGTAATGCCCAAGCTGCGCGGGATTGCCTATCATCTGCCACATGAACCCGACCGCCGCCCTCCATTCGCCCTCCCCGTCCGCCGGCCGCGCGCCCGGCATCGGCCCGCTGCTGCGCACGTGGCGGCAACGCCGGCGCCTGAGCCAGATGGCGCTCGCGCTCGACGCGGAAGTCTCCGCGCGCCACCTGAGCTTCGTCGAATCTGGCCGCGCGCAGCCGAGCCGCGAGATGGTGCTGCATCTCGCCGAGCGTCTCGACGTGCCGCTGCGCGACCGCAATGCGCTGCTCGTCGCGGCCGGCTTCGCGCCGCTGTTCCGCGAACGGCCGTTTTCGGATCCGCAACTGGATGCCGCGCGCCATGCGGTCGAAGCCGTGTTGCGCGGCCACGAGCCTTATCCGGCGGTCGCCGTCGATCGCCACTGGACGCTGCTCGCCGCGAACCGGATGCTCGGCGCGCTGGTCGCGCAGGCCGACCCGGCGCTGCTGCAGCCGCCCGTCAACGTGCTGCGGCTGAGCCTGCATCCGGACGGGCTCGCGTCGCAGATCGTCAACTGGCACGAATGGCGCGCGCACATCCTGCATCGGTTGCAGCGGCAGATCGATGCGAGCGGCGACCGCACGCTGCACACGCTGCGCGACGAACTCGCCGCGTATCCGGCGCCGGCCGGCCAGCCCGACGACACGCATGCGCGCACCGACTTCGCGGAGATCGCCGTGCCGCTGCGGCTGCGCACGGCAGCCGGCGAACTGACGTTCTTCAGCACGACGACGGTGTTCGGCACGCCGGTCGACGTGACGCTGTCTGAACTCGCGATCGAGGCGTTCTTCCCGGCCAACCCGGAGACGGTGGAGGCGATGCGGGCGCTGGCGGACGCGTTGCCGGGGGAATAGCGCGTGCGCAACGACACGTGACGGAAGCCGGCGCTCGAACGCCGGCTTTCGCACCGCCGGCCGCTGCCAACCGGTAGCCGGCGCATTTCCCCAGACGAATTTCCCCCGAAACATAGAGATCGACCGCTACGGCAAACCTGGGCGCCGGCGCGGCCGATCAGAATGCGTCGTCGCATCTCAGGTTGCCGATCCGGAACGCGCGAGCGTGCCGGAACACGTCAAGCCAGGCAGCCGCACCTGCGCCGTTTCCCCTCGGATTCATTTCATCGAATGTCAAATTTGTTTAGTACATCTTTTCAATTGGATCGTACTCGAACAACGGCTTCGGTCAAGAAAGCATCCATGCAATGCGATCGGGAAATCGTGAGAGGGACACGCCAGCCGCAACACAATTTCCATATCGAGCCTAGGAAGAACATGAACAAGCAACATCGAGGGTTGGGGAACCCGGCGCAGCGCGCGCCGGCAAAGTCGAAAGCGGCGCTGGCCATCGCCGTCAGTGCAGCGGTCGTCGCCTTCGCGGCTTCCGCGCCGGCGCGGGCCGACTACGTGCAGAACGGGACGTCGACCGAATCGTCGGGCGGCTGTGTCGGCAACATCGCCATCTCTGGAAGCAGCACTTATCCGGCCACGGCAACGGGCTGCGACAACGTGGCGATCGGTACGGCGGCCGCCGCGAATTCGGGCTCGTCGACCGGCGCCTACAGCGAAACCGTCGCGATCGGCCGCATGGCGGCCGCGACCGGCACGCTCGCAACGGCTGTCGGCGGCAATGCTGTCGCAACCGGCGACCAGGCGACGGCGATGGGGGCAGTCGCGAGCGCGGTCGGTACCCAGGCGACGGCAGTCGGTAACGGCGCCGTCGCGAACGGCGCCACGGCATCCGCATTCGGTCAGGGCGCGTTCGCCGTGGATCAGTCGACGGCGGTCGGCCAGGGCGCCAGCGCCAGCACGACCTTTTCGACGGCGATCGGCAAAGGCAGCAGCGCGGCCGGCGGCACGGCGCTCGGCTTCCAGGCCAACGCCGGCGCAGCCGATGCGGTCGCGCTCGGCGTCGACAGCTCGGCATCCGCGACCGGCAGCGTCGCGATCGCCCGTGCAACGGCATCCGCGGTGAATGCCGTCGCGATCGGCGAAGGGGCGAACGCGGCCAACGCGAATTCCGTGGCGCTGGGTGCGAACTCGGCCACGCGTGCGGCGACCACCGTCAGCAGCGTGACGCTGAACGGCGTCGGCTACAGCGGTTTCGCGGGTACGCCGGTCGGCGTGGTCAGCGTGGGCAGCGCGGGCGCCGAGCGCCAGATCGTCAACGTCGCGGCCGGCGCCATCAGCTCGACCAGCACGGACGCGGTCAACGGCTCGCAGCTCTTCTCGATCGCCAGCCAGGTGTCCACGCTGACGAATAATCTGGCCACGCTGACGAACACCGTCGGCAAGATTTCTTCGAGCGTCCCGAGCGGCACGGTGACGGACAGCACGGGCACCGCGATCGGCAAGAACACGTCGGTCAGTGCGACAAACGGCACGGCGCTCGGCAACGGCGCCAATGTGTCGGGCGACAACGGCACGGGGATCGGCGTGAACGCGACCGTCACCGCAGCGAACGGCACGGCAACCGGCACGAACGCGACCGTCACCGCGACGAACGGTACGGCAACCGGCACGAACTCGAAAGTCACGGGGACGAACGGCACCGCGATCGGATCCGGCTCGAATGTCTCCGGCAACAATTCGACGGCGATCGGCGCGAACAGTCAGGCACCGGCAAACAATGCAGTCGCGTTGGGTGCGAATTCGGTCGCGTCGCGCGACAACACGGTGTCGATCGGTGCACCGGGCGCCGAGCGTCAGTTGACCAACGTGGCCGACGGCACGGCACCGACGGACGGCGTGAACGTGCGCCAGCTGAACGGCGCGATCAACTCGGTCCGCGAGGAAATGTCGAAGTACCGCAAGGACGCGGATGCGGGCACCGCGAGCGCGATCGCGATGGCCAACATGCCGCAAGCCGTGCTGCCCGGCGAGAAGGTCGTCGCGCTCGGCGGCGGCACGTACGGCGGTCAAAGCGCGATGGCGGTCGGTCTTTCCTTCGCGACGACGAAATGGCTGGTCAAGGGCTCGGTGACGACCGCCGTGTCGGGCCATGGCTCGTTCGGCGCGGGTGCGGGCGTCGGCTATCGCTGGTAATCGACGTGGGCCGTGAAGCGTCGAGCGGCTTTGTCTCGACGCCGGGAAGCGTGCCGTCGGCGCGATCGCGCCGACGGCACGCGTACGAGGTGACCGCGATCAACGACGCTCGAGCGCCAGCTTCACGCCGAGCCCCAGCAGCACCACGCCGCTGACGCGATGCATGCGCGTCAGGATGCGCGGATTGCGGCGGATCGATGCTGACAGCAGGCCCGCGAACAACGCGACCGGCCCCTTGACGAGAAACGTCAGGCCGGCAAACGTCGCGCCCAGCACGAACAGCGACAGCATCGGATGCGCGGTGCCCGCCGGCACGAATTGCGGCAGGAACGCCAGATAGAAAAGCGCGACCTTGGGGTTCGACACGTTGGACAGCGCGCCTTGCGCGAACGTGCGCAGCCGCGATGCCTGCGCGCCGTCGTGGCCGCTCGCGAGCGTCAATTCGCCCGACGATCGCAGCAACGTGATGCCGAGGTACAGCAGATACAGCGCACCGATTACCTTCAGCGCCGTGAACAGCCATTCGGATGCCTGAAGAAGCGCGCCCAGACCGAGCGTCGCGAGCATCGTATGAACGAGCAGTCCGACGCTGACGCCCGCGGCCGTCACGAGGCCCGCGCGCGCGCCGCCGGACAGCGTGCGCGACATCACGAGCACCATGTCCTGGCCCGGCGTGACGATGATCAGAAGCGACGTTGCGATGAATGGCAGCCAGGATAGATGTGACATGGGAGCGCTCCTGAAGGGATGGTCGACGGACGCGAATCGCCCGACCGGTCGTCAGATTATCGGCGCCCTTCCGTGGAGATTGGATGCGTATTTGGCTACTTGAAAACGGTGATTTGGAGCTAATCTCTAGTTTTCACGCCTCTGGTAGTCAAAAATGCCAATCAAACTGGACGCGATCGACCGGCGCATTCTGCGTGCATTGCAACGGAATTCGAACCAGACGAATGCCGAACTCGCGCAACAGGCCGGGCTGTCGGCCACGCCATGCCTGCGCCGCGTTCATCTGCTCGAGGAACAAGGCGTGATCGACGCTTATGTCGCGCTCCTGAACCCGGCTGCCGTCGACCTGCGATTCACCGCGTTCGTGCGCGTCACGCTGGAGCGCCAGGACAAGAAGACGGTCGAACACTTCGCACGCGAGATGGAGCAAGCGCCCGAAGTACTCGAATGCCACCTGATGGCCGGCAGCTACGACTATCTGCTGCGCGTGATCGCCCGCGATCTCGACGACTACCAGCGCTTTCAGATGGAGACGCTCACGCAGATCGAAGGGGTCCGCAACGTCGAAACCGAGATTCCGCTGAAGCGCATCAAGCAGACGGTTCGCCTGCCGATCTAGGCGTCCAGAAACGTCACGGCCTGCCCCTCGGGCTTTCCGTTCAGCGCACCCTCACGCACCACGACGTGCCCGCGCACGACCGTATGCACGGGCCAGCCTGTGACCGCGCACCCGTCGTACGGCGTCCAGCCGCTCACGCTGGCGATCCATTCGTCGCGGATGATGCGACGCGCCTGCAAGTCGACGATGCTGAAATCGGCGTCGTAGCCGGCCGCGATCCGCCCTTTCCCCGCGATGCCGAAGATACGCGCCGGCCCGGCGCTCGTCAGGTCGACCAGCCGCGCGAGGCTCAGGCGCCCCGCCTGCACGTGATCGAGCATCAGCGGCAGCAGCGTCTGCACGCCGGTCATCCCGCTCGGCGACTGCGGATAGGGCCGGCGTTTTTCGTCGCGCGTATGCGGCGCGTGATCGCTACCGATCACGTCGACCACGCCATCGCGAACGGCCTGCCACAGCGCATCCTGATGATGCCGTTCGCGCACCGGCGGATTCATCTGCGCGAACGTGCCGAGCCGCTCGTAGCAATCGGGCGCGTGCAGGCTCAGATGATGCGGCGTGACCTCGACGGTCACGCGCTGCCGGTGCCGCGCGAGGAACGCCATTTCCCCGGCAGTGGACACGTGCAGCACATGCAGCCGCCGGCCCGCTTCGGCCGCCAGCCCGACGATGCGCCGCGTCGCCGCCAGCGCGCTTTCCTCGTCGCGCCAGCGAGGATGATCACGCACGTCGCCGCTCGCTTCCACCAGCGCCCGGCGTTCGCGCAGCCGCGCCTCGTCCTCCGCATGCACGGCCATGCGCCGCCGCCCGTTACGCACGATCCGGCGCAACACGGCTTCGTCGTCGGCCAGCAGATCGCCGAACGAACTGCCCATGAAGACCTTCACGCCCGCGCAGCCCGGCAGGTTTTCAAGCACCGGCAGCCGTTCGGCATTCGCGGCCGAGCCGCCGATGTAGAACGCGTAGTCGCACCAGGCACGGCCACGCGCCAGATCCAGCTTGGCCTGCAGATCCTGCGCGGTCAGCGTCAGCGGATGCGTGTTGGGCATCTCGAAGATCGTCGTGACGCCGCCGAGCACCGCGCCGCGCGTGCCGGCCTCGAGGGTCTCCTTGTGCGTGAGGCCCGGTTCGCGGAAATGCACCTGGCTGTCGACGACGCCCGGCAACACGTGCAGCCTGCCGGCATCCAGCAGGACGTCGGCGCTCCACGTGCCGTGCAACGCACCCAGCGCCACGACACGGCCGTCCACGCACGCGATGTCGATCCGCTCGGCCCCGTTGGGCGTGATCGCCGTGCCGCCGTGCACGAGCAGGTCGGCGTGGCGTCGCTGCAGCGCGTCGCTCACGCCCGCTTCCCGTCGGATGGTCTCGTCCATGACTCAGAACTCGTTCTGGATGTGCTTGTAGCCCAGCACCAGCGCATTGTTCGTGCGTGCGACGTCCTCGGAGAAATCGCTCGCGTCGGCCGTCACCTGCGGCAACGCGGCGAGATCGGTTTCCGGCCCGATGCGCTCGGTCGAACGCACGTAGAAACCCGGCGGCAGGTGGCAGCCGTCGACGACCGCGTTGTAGCGCACCACGCAGCCGTCGTCGATCGTGCAGTTGAACAGCACGCTGTTGAAGCCGACGAACACGCCGTTGCCGACCTTGCACGGCCCGTGGACGATCGCGCGGTGCGCGATCGACGTGTGCTGGCCGATGGTGACGCTCGCGCCCGACTTCGAATGGATCACCACGCCGTCCTGGATGTTCGAATGCGCACCGATCACGATCGGCGCGATCCGGCCGCCGGCATCGGTTTCGTCGGCGCGGATCACCGCGTACGGGCCGATGAACACGTTCTCCTCGACGATCACGAACCCGCACAGAATGGCGGTCGGATCGACGAAGGCACTCGGGTGAATCTGCGGCAGGTCGCCGCGCGGGTTCTTTCTGATCATCAGGATTCCTGTGTTGAAAGGGGACGGCCGCGCTTGATCCGCTCGAACAGGCCCGGATCGCGCCACTGTCCGGCGATGGCCGGCGCGAACACGATGTCGTCCAGGTCGATGCGGCCCATGCGCGGGTTGAACGCATCGTCGCGAAAGCACTGCGCGTAACCGGTCTCGGTCTCGTGAACGATGATCGAATGCAGCCGCACGTCGGCTTCGCCGTTCGTCATGCGGGTGCTGGACAGCGCCGCATCGACGAGGCGAAAGAGCACGCGCGAGAACTGCTCGGCGCTCGGCGAGACGGGCAGCAGCACCCAGCGCTCGGAATGCCGGCGCATGCTCTCGACATAGCACGGGTCGTCATCCGACCACAGCGTCACGGCGTGATCGAACGCGTCGATCAGGTCGCGCACGTCGCCCTTGAGCAGCCCGAAGTCATAGATCATCTGCCCGTGATCCAGCGCGTGCGCTTCCAGCAGCAGCTCGACGCGGTACGAATGGCCGTGGATCGAATGCGAGCAGCGCCGCGTGCTGCAGCCGCGCACGACGTGCGCGTTCTCGAAGCGGAACAGCTTGCGGATCAGCATGCGTCGGCGCCTTCGCGAAGCGGCGCGGCCCAGGCCACCGCATCGTGCGGATGCAGGCTTTCCAGATGGCGCACGTGCACGCGCGGGGTTGCATGGTGGCCGTCCAGCGCGGCCTGGACCCGGCGCGCGGCATCCTCGACGAACATCAGGTTGCCGCCGTTGAGCACCGCGAAGGCCTGCTCGTCCGCGCGCTTGACGGCCGTCTGCACCGGCGTGCCGAGCGCGTGCTCGATGCGATCGATCAGGTCGATCAGCCCCAGCGTCGCGCCATCGGCGGGCAGCGCCACGGTGACGACGGCTTCGCTGCGCTGGCTGTGCGGCGTGGCCGCCGTCGCGTGCCGTTTCAGCCATGCGGCGACCGCCGTCGGCTCCACGCGATCGTCGCGGCCGAATGCCGCCAGGAACGCCTGCTCGACCCAGTGCCGCGACAGCGCGGCGGAGCACGGGCACGTCGACGAATAGACGACCGTCACCTGTGCGCGCAGCGCGAACCGGGAGCCGGTCAGCGTCGCGTCGATCCGAACCGGATAGGCTTTCCATCCGGCCAGCCCGTCCGTCACCAGCGCGGCGCGGCGTGCCAGCAGGTCGAAGCGCAACCGCAGCCGCGCGCTGCGCGTGTCGCAGTCGCGATGGCTGTCGACCATCGCATGCAGCACGCGCTGAACGCCGGCCGGCGACAGCGCCGCGCCATCGTCGAGCCCGTCGAGCAGCCGATACAGCCGCGACATGTGGATGCCCTTCACGTGCGGCGCGGGAAGATCGACCTGCACGTCGGCGCGCGCATGCACGTCGCGCCGGCAGCCGGGCTCGGCCACCGCAACGGGCAGGTCGATGCCCTGCATGCCGACCCATTCGAGCGGGCGGCCGCCGTGCGCGGCATCGGTCAGGGAAATATCGGGAAGGGGTGCGTTCATGCTCGGGATCCGGTGGAGCGCCTTCTCCATCCGGATCGATGCAGGCAGCGCGGTCAGGTCAGGGCCAGTCGCGAAACGGGTTGTCCCACGTGGTCCAGTGTTCGGGGCCGGTGGCCATCTCCGCGTCGGTCAGCAAACACGCGTCGAAGCGCGCGCGCAGCACGGGCTCGTCCATGTCCATGCCGATCAGCACGAGCTCCTGCCGCGCATCGCCGACGTGCTCGTCCCAGCGCGCGCGGATCTGCGCGACGGCTTCCGGGTCCTGCGGCCAGCGCTCGGGCGGCATGGCCGCCCACCAGTAGCCGGCCGGCCCGTGCCGCGCGACCGTACCGGCCTGCGACCACGAGCCGGCGATGGTCGGATGGGTGGCGAGCCAGAAGAACCCCTTCGAACGCACGACGCCCGGCCATTCGCTTTCGACGAGATCGAAGAAGCGCCGCGGATGGAACGGCCGGCGCGCGCGATAGACGAAGCTGCGAATGCCGTACTCGTCGGTCTCGGGCGTGTGCGTGCCGCGCATCTCCTGCAGCCAGCCCGGTGCGCGCGATGCGGCTTCGAAGTCGAACAGGCCGGTGTCGAGCACGCGCTCGAGCGGCACCTTGCCGAATTCGGCGATCTCGATCCGTGCGCGCGGGTTCAACCCGCGCAGCAGCGCGACCAGCCGCTCGCGCGCGCTTGCGTCGATCAGGTCGATCTTGTTGATCACGATCACGTCGCAGAACTCGATCTGGTCGATCAGCAGATCGACCACCGTGCGCGCATCTTCGTCGCCCATCGATTCGCCGCGCGACTGCAGGCTGTCGCGTGATGCGTAGTCGCGCAGGAAATTGAACGCGTCGACCACCGTCACCATCGTGTCGAGCCGGGCGACTTCGCCGAGGCTGCGGCCGTCCTCGCCTTCGAACGTGAACGTCTCGGCCACCGGCAGCGGCTCCGAGATGCCGGTCGATTCGATCACGAGCTGGTCGAACCGCCCTTCGCGCGCGAGCCGGTCGACCTCGATCAGCAGATCCTCGCGCAGCGTGCAGCAGATGCAGCCGTTGCTCATCTCGACCAGCTTCTCGTCGGTGCGCGACAGCCCCGCGCCGCCGTCGCGCACGAGCGCGGCGTCGATGTTGACCTCGGACATGTCGTTGACGATGACCGCGACGCGCCGGCCCTCGCGATTGTTGAGGATGTGGTTGAGCAGCGTCGTCTTGCCGGCGCCGAGGAAGCCGGACAGGACGGTCACGGGAAGCCGCGTGGACGGTTGGAGTGCAGCACTCATCGGGCGATTCCGGTCGAGGACGTTGAGGAGAGAATGATATATTGTATCGCAACGATATAACATATCATTCCGGACGTCCAGCAGGCCCGTCGAGTTTTGTCCAGAGCGGGTCATGCCCGCTCCGGTGTCAATTCGTCATGTATAGAGCGACGCCTGCGGCAACTCGCCCGTCAACGCGAACCGGCCCACATCCCGCAGCCGGTAGTCGAGCGGATCGTGCAGCGTATGCGTGCGCGCGTTCCGCCAGAAGCGGTCGAGGCCGAGCGACGCGGCCGTCGCGCGTGCGCCGCAGGCGTCGAACAGCGCCTCGCCGTTCTCGAGCGCCGCGCGCTGCGCGACGATCTTCGCCTCCGATACCGCGAGCGCCACCTCGGCGCGCTCGTCCGCCGTCAGCGCATCCTGCCGCGCCCACGCGTCCTGCAACGCGGCGGCCGCGCGATCGGCCAGCGCCGCCGCGGCGATCGCCCGCACGCGCATGTCGCCGAAGCGCTGCAGCGTGTACGGATCGTCGCTCGCCTGCGCGACCTCCGACTGGATCCACGGGCGGCCATGCTTCAGCACGTAGTCGCGCGCTTCCGCCAGCGCGCCTTCCGCGAGCCCGACGAACAGGTTGGTCAGCACGAGCTGGGACACGAGCGTGCGCAGCGTCGCGCGCGGGGTCGGCGGCGCCTCGGAGCGGTGCAGTACCTCGTCCGCCGCGAGCGTCACGCCGTCGAAGCGCACGCTGCCGCTGTCGGTCTGGCGCTGGCCGATCGGATCCCAGTCTTCGTTGACCGTGATCCCCGCGCGATCGGTCGGCACCACGCCGAACACGGTGCGGCCGGTGTCCGGATCGTGCGCGGACACCGTCATCCGCTGCGAGCCGCGCGTGCCCGAACAGAAGCCCTTCACGCCCTCGAGCCGGTAGCCGCCGTCACGCGTGGCCGTGGCCACGAGCCGCGTGTCGAGCGGATTGACCGCGTTGCCCCACCACCATTGCTGCTCGACCGTGCCGCGCAGGTAGCGTTCGCGCTGCGCGGCGTTGCCCCACACGTCGACGCTCACCACCTGCAGGCACTGGAACCCGACGAGATGCGCGAGCGCGCTGTCGACGCGCGCGATCTGCCGGATCGCATCGTAGATCTCGGGCCATGCGGTTTCCTGCCCGCCGAACGCACGCGGCACCGCGAGCGTCAGCAGGCCCGCATCGGCGAGCCACTGCTTCTCCTGCGCCGCATGACCGCCCGCGCGGTCGCGCGCGGCGGCCGTGGTGCGCAACGCGTCGATCGCGCGCGCCAGCGCGACGGGGTCGAAAGCAGGCGTATCGGTATCGGGCGCGAAGGTCGCCGGGCCACGCGGATCGTTCATGCGACGGCTTCCTGCGCAACCGCTTCGCCCGACAGCGGCACCAGCGCATCGAGCGTGCGGCCGGTCAGCCGCGACAGGATCTCGCGCCGCCAGTCGTCGTAGATCGCGCGGTATTCGGCGATATCCGCGCCGAACACGTGCGCGGTATGCGCGTACTCGTCGTGCAGGTAACCGTCGAGCCGCGCCTGCGTTTCCTCGTCGGCCGCGATCACGCGATCGATCAGCGCGTCGCGTTCCACCGCCGGCAGCGCCTTCAATGTGTCGAACCACCACTGGACGATCTGCACGCGATGCCATTCCTCGTCCGGCCGGATCCGGTTCTCGCCGTGTTCGCGCATCGCGGAATCGCCGATGCGGCCGGTCTTGCGCTGGATCCACAGCTTCGCGAGGATGTGCAGCTCGTAATGCCATTCGAACGCGAGAAAGCCGGCGATGTCGCGCACCGCGATGTCGCCGATGCGCGCCCAGTGCGCGGCGACGAGCCGGTCGACTTCCGGCAGCGGATCGCGCCCCGTCAGTTCGGTCACGCGCTCGCGGCCGATCACCGCGTGCGCGCCGTCGTCGCCGAGCTGGCGCGACAGGATCAGCTGGAAATGCGGATCGTCGCGGAACAGCGTGTCGATCGCCTTCGCGACGACCTGCACGATGAACAGGTCGTGCGACGCCATCTTCGTGTAGTAGTCGGCGACGGCGGCCAGTTCGTCGTCGTTGCGCGGCTCGCGCGGCGGCGTGGCGAGCTTCGCCGGGAAGTCAGGACGATGGCGTCGCGCCACGTCGAGAAACAGCGCTTCCTCGAATTGTCCGTTCCATTCGCGCGGCGCGCCGATGGGCAAGGTCATAGGTTCTTTCTCTCAGGATCATGAATGAAGCGAGCGGACGCTTGTGGCGTCGCTCAGGTACGCCGGGTCACACGTCGGACCAGGCGGTCGCCCGTGATTTGCACGGCCGAGACGAGCGCGATCAGGATCACGATCACGGTCGCCATGACGGTGGTGTCGAAACGCTGGTAGCCATAGCGGATCGCGAGATCGCCGAGGCCGCCCGCGCCGACGGCGCCCGCCATCGCCGTCGAGCCGATCAGCGCGACGACGGTAATGGTGAAGCCGCCGAGCATGCCGGGCAGCGCTTCGGGCAGCAGCACGTGCCAGACGATGTGGCGGCGCTTCGCGCCCATCGCGAGCGCGGCCTCGATCAGCCCTCGGTCGACTTCGCGCAGGCTCACCTCGGCGATCCGCGCGAAGAACGGGATCGCGGCGATCGACAGCGGCACGACGGCCGCCCAGACGCCGATCGTCGTGCCGATCAGCACGCGCGTGAACGGCAGCAGCGCGACGAGCAGGATGATGAACGGCGTCGAGCGGAACACGTTGACGAGCGCGCCGAGCACCGCGTTCACGCCGCGCCGCTCGTAGATGCCGCCGGGCGCGGTCGTCACGAGGATCACCGCGAGCGGGATGCCGATCAGCGCGGCAATCACGGCCGACGCGGCGACCATCGACAGCGTGTCGCGGATCGCGTCGAGCAGTTCGGGCCACCAGAGGTCAAACATAGCCGAGCACCTCCGCGTGATTCGCGTGGCGACGCGCGCGTTCGAGCAGCGCCGCCACCGCGCCGCCGCGGGCCGGCGGCTGGCCGGCATCTTCCGCGCGCAGGGCTGCCGCGATCACGAGCCGCCCCTGGGCGTGCCCCTGGATGCGCTCGATCCCGCCGTGCAGGAACCGCACCGAGCCGCCGAGCGCCACTGCAAGCGCGCCGACATCCGGCTCGCCGCCGCTCTCGCCCGTATAGCGGACGTCGAGCACCACCTGCGCGCCTTCAGGCAACGCGGCTTGTTCCGGCAACGGCTGCACGCGCGCGGCCAGTTCGGCCGGCAGGTCGTGCACGAGCGTGCTGAGCAGCGCGCGCGTCGCGCCGTGGCGCGGATCGCCGAACACGCGCCACACGGGGCCCGTTTCGACGACTTCGCCCTGTTCGATCACCGCGACCCTGTCGCACACCGCGCGGATCACTTCCATCTCGTGCGTGATCAGCACGATCGTCAGCCCGAGGCGGTGGTTGATGTCGGCGAGCAGCGCGAGGATCGACTGCGTCGTTTCGGGATCGAGCGCCGACGTCGCCTCGTCGCACAGCAGCACCTCCGGATCGTGCACGAGCGCGCGGGCAATGCCGACGCGCTGCTTCTGCCCGCCCGACAGGCTGGCCGGATACGCGTCGCGCTTCGCGGCGAGCCCGACGAGTTCGAGCAGCGCCTCGACCTTGCGCACACGCTCGGCCTTCGGCACGCCGGCGATCTTCAGCGGCAGCGCGACGTTCTCGAACACCGTCTTCGCGGACAGCAGGTTGAAATGCTGGAACACCATGCCGGTGCGGCGCCGCAGCGCGACGAGTCCATCCTCGTCGAGCGCGCCGACGTCGACGCCCTGCACGCGCACGCGGCCCGAGCTCGGCCGTTCGAGGCCGTTCACGAGCCGCAGCAGCGTCGACTTGCCGGCGCCGCTGCGGCCGATGATCCCGAAGACCTCGCCGCGCCGCACGTCGAGCGTCACGTCGCGCAGCGCGGCGGCCTGGCCGCGCGGCGTCGCGAATACCTTGCCGACCTGCTCCAGCGATACGGCGGCGCCGCCGGCGCCGGCCGGTTCGGCCGACGCGGCCGCTTCGTCATGCGTCGTGGCAGCGGCGCCGGTGCGCGCGGCCGACGTGTTGTCGATGAAACCCAGCGTATCGAACAATTGCGTCATCGCTTCGCTCCGTCACGTTCAGACATGCGCGGGATGCGCGGATTCGGCGTGCACGGCGGCGCCCGGCCGGTGCTGCGCGCCGGTATGCCATGCGGGCAGGCGCGGGCCCGCGCCGAACAGCTTCGCGCGCAGCGTCGGCGCGGGATCGTAGTCTTCCTTGTAGACGCCGCGGTTCTGCAGCTCGGGCACGACCCAGTCGACGAAATCCTCGAACGACTCGGGCATCACGGTGCGCGTCAGGTTGAAGCCGTCGATGCCGGTCTCGTCGATCCACGACTGCAGTTCGTCCGCGACCTGCGACGGCGAGCCGACGATCGGCGCATAGCGGCCGCCGAGCGACATCTGTTCGAGCATGCGGCGCACGGTCCACGTGCCGGTCGTGCTCTTGCGCGAGATCGCGTCGACGGCCGACTGGATCGAATCGGTTTTCACATACGAGATCGGTTCGTCGAGGCCGTACTTCGCGAAGTCGATGCCGGTCGAGCTCGCGAAATGCGCGAGGCCGGCTTCGGCGCTCGCGTAGCGGCGGTATTCGTCGAATTTCTCGCGTGCCAGAAGTTCGGTTTCCGCCGTCACGACGCTCACGCCGGCAAAGATCTTGATCGACGCCGGGTCGCGGCCCTGCCGTGCAGCGGCCGCGCGAATGTCGAGTGTCGCCGCGCGCGCGGCGGCCTTGCTCTGCCCGTTCACGAACACGCATTCCGCGTGACGGCCGGCGAACTCGACACCGCGTGCGGACGAACCGGCCTGGTACAGCACCGGCGTGCGCTGCAGCGACGGCTCGCTCAGATGAATCGCGTCGATCGAATAGAACGGCCCGTCGTGCTTCACGCGCCGCACCTTGCCCGGCTGCGCGAACACGCGCGCCTGCGCGTCGCGGATCACCGCGTCGTCGTCCCAGCTCTGTTCCCACAGCTTGTAGACGACGTCCATGTAGTCGTCCGCGCGCTCGTAGCGGTCGTCGTGGCCGATCTGCTGCGCGAGGCCCATGCCGCGCGCGGCGCTGTCGAGATAGCCGGTGACGATGTTCCAGCCCACGCGCCCTTTCGTCAGGTGATCGAGCGTCGACATGCGGCGCGCGAACAGGTACGGCGGCTCGTAGGTGAGGTTCGCGGTCACGCCGAAGCCGAGGTGCCGCGTGACCTGCGCCATCGCGGGCACCAGCAGCAGCGGATCGTTGACGGGCACCTGCACCGATTCGCGCAGCGCGGCGTCGGGGCCGCCGCCGAACACGTCGTACACGCCGACGATGTCCGCGAGGAAGATCCCGTCGAACTTGCCGCGTTCGAGCGTCTTCGCGAGGTCGGCCCAGTAGTCGAGATCGATGTAGTGCGCGGAGCGGTCGCGCGGATGCGTCCACAGCCCGTGGTTGATGTGTCCGACGCAGTTCATGTTGAACGCGTTGAGCAGGATTTTCTTGCGGTTCGCCGTCGTCATGCCGCCTCCGTCACCACGCGATCGCGTACAGCGAGCCGAACGCGTTGTCGAGCGCCTTGCGCACCGCCGGCGAGTGCTGGTAGATCGAGATGAACTTGCGGATGCGCGGATCGTTCACGCTGTCCGGCCGCACGACCCACTGGATCGCGAAGATCTTGTTCTCGGTGCCGTCGAACAGCAGCGCGCTGTTCGGGTCGGTCGTGCCGGCGAGCTTGATGAAGCTCGGGTAGCCCTGCGCGAGATCGACGTCGTCGAGGGAGCGCGCGAGCTGCGACGCTTCGAGCGGGATGATCTTCAGGTGCTTCGGGTTCGCGACGATGTCATGCGTCGTCGCGCGGTAGTCCGCGCCCGGCTTCAGCGTGATGAGCCCCGCGCGCTGCAGCAGCAACAGCCCGCGCCCGCCATTCACCGGATCGTTCGCGATCGCGACCTTCGCGCCGTCCTTCAGCTCGCTGAAGCTTTTCACCTTCTTCGAATAGAGGCCGATCTTCATGATCGTGCCGGGCGCGATCGACACGAAGTTGTAGCCGCCCTGCTTGTTCGCGTTCTCGAGGAACGGGATGTGCTGGAAGTAGTTGACCTCGATGTCCTTGTTCGCGAGCGCCGCGTTCGGCGTATTCCAGTCGGTGAATTCGACGATCTTCACGTCGAGCCCCTGCGCCTTCGCTTCCTTCGCGGCAACTTTCAGCGCTTCGATCTGCGGGCTGGTCGAGATGCCGACCTTCAGTGGTGCGGTGTCGGCGTGCGCGCCATTGAGCAGCGCGACGCCAAACAGGGCGGCAGCCAGCAGGCGCGCGACGCGGCCGGCGGAAAAGCGGGCGGAAAAAACGGCATGCAGCATGAAACCACTCTCCTGTCCAAAGACGGTATCGATGGATGAGCGACGCCGCGGCGAACGCACGGGCGTTCTCCGGACAGAGGTCAAACGCATCGGAAAAGATCAGCCGATGATAGAGAGCGGCGCGGGGGCGGTCTACGAAGCGATTGTGCGAAGAAAATCGCGCGCGGCGATATGGCGGGCGGCCATGCGGGATCGGGGGCCTGACCGGGCGCCCGGCCGGCCGCCAGGCCGAAATCTCGGCCTGGGCGCCGGGCGAATTCCGAAATCTCGGCCAGCCGGTCGGGGCCCCCTTTCCGCAGACGAAACAAACCCCTTATAAATCAAGGCATTAAAAATATTCCGGCGAGCGGGATTCCTGGCACGGGGGTTGCGTAATAGACGGCACACGATGCCGCGAAGCCATGCAGGCATACCAACATCAGGAGACACGTCTTGCAGACCTCTATCCATACCCCGTCCCATCCGGAGCCGGTTTCCGACGCCGTCGCCACCCCGCGCGCGCGCTTCTGGCCGGAAGGCTGGTGGAAACTGATGGAAATCCGCATCGGCATCATTCCGCTGCCCGTCTACTTCATCCTGCTCGCGCTGATCGTCGGCTTCTCGGTGACCGGCAAGGTGCCCGGCGAGATCTCGATGGCGATCGCGGTGCTCGCGTTCTTCGGCTTCACCTGCGCGGAACTGGGCAAGCGCCTGCCGCTCTTGCGCAACATCGGCGCGGCCGCGATCTTCGCGACCTTCGTGCCGTCGGCGCTCACGTACTACCACGTGCTGCCGAAGCCGGTGCTGAACCTCACCGTCGAATTCACGAAGTCGACCAACTTCCTGTACCTGTTCATCGCGTCGATCATCGTCGGCAGCATCCTGAGCATGGATCGCCGCGTGCTGATCCAGGGCTTCGTGAAGATCTTCATCCCGCTCGCGGCCGGCTCGGTCGCGGCCGCGATCGTCGGCACGGCGGTCGGCACCGCGCTCGGCCTCGGCGCGCGCCACACGCTGCTGTACATCGTCGTGCCGATCATGGCGGGCGGCGTCGGCGAAGGTGCAATTCCGCTGTCGATCGGCTATTCGGAACTGATGCACCTGCCGCAAGGCGAGATGTTCGCGATGGTGCTGCCGCCCGTGATGCTCGGCAGCCTGACCGCGATCATCCTGTCCGGCGCGCTCGACATGCTCGGCAAGCGCTTCCCGCACCTGACCGGCAACGGCCGCCTGCAGGTCGGCGAATCGGGCGACATGACGCCCGAGAACGAGGAAATCCGCGGCCACGTCGACGTCTCGCACATCGCGGGCGCCGGCATCACGGCCATCACGCTGTACCTGGTGGGCCTGATGGCGCACAAGCTGTTCGGCCTGCCCGCGCCGGTCGCGATGCTGTTCCTCGCGGTGCTCGTGAAGCTCGCGCGTGCGGTGTCGCCGCCGCTGCAGGAAGGCGCGTTCGTCGTCTACAAGTTCTTCTCGACCGCCGTCACGTACCCGCTGCTGTTCGCGATCGGCGTCGCGATGACGCCGTGGGACAAGCTGACCGCCGCGTTCACGATCGTCAACGTCGTCACGATCGTGTCGACCGTCGCGACGCTGATGGGCACCGGTTTCGTGGTCGGCCGCCTGATGAAGATGTACCCTATCGACACCGCAATCGTGAACGCCTGCCACAGCGGGCAAGGCGGCACCGGCGACGTCGCGATCCTGACCGCCGCGAACCGGATGCAGCTGATGCCGTTCGCGCAGATCGCGACGCGGATCGGCGGCGCGATCGTCGTCACGGTCACGCTGATCCTGGTCGCCCACTTCGGATGACGCGCCGCCGCGCGCACCGTCGCGCAGGCCGCTTTGCACGCGCCGCCGCCGGCCCAGCCGGCGCGCGGCGCGCGTCGTTCAGGGCGTCAATTCGGGCGTCACGCCGGGCGGGCGGTTGCGGGCTTCGATGAGGGCGAACGTGCAGAAGAGCTTCAAGGGAATCCCGTGGTGGGGCTGGGCATCGGCCGGTGTGCTGTATGTGTGCGTCGCGGCCGCGGCCGTCGATTTCGCGTGGGAACGCGCGATCGACGCGCTCGAGGAAACCGGTGCGCACCGGCTCGACCTGTATGCGTCGAGCCTGAAAAGCGAGCTGGGCCGCTTCGAGATCCTGCCCGGCCTGGTCGCGCGGCAGGACGGCGTGCGCACGATGCTGAAAGCCGCGCCGCATGAGGCTCCCGAACTCGTACACACGGTCAACACCTACCTCGAAGCGGTGAACCGCGACGCGGGCAGCGGCGCAGTCGACGTGATCGACCTGCAGGGCGACGTGATCGCCGCCAGCAACTGGAACGAGACGCTCAGCTTCGTCGGCACCAACGTGTCGTACCGGCCGTATTTCAAGGACGCGCTCGCGCGCGGCAGCGGCCGCTTCTTCGGCATCGGCACCAACACCGGCGTGCCGGGCGTCTACTTCGCCAGTGCGGTGCGCGACGACGGCGTGCCGATCGGCGTGGCCGCCGTGAAGATCAGCGTCGATCCGCTCGAATCGGCGTGGCGCGCGCCGGGCGTCGCCGCGATGGTCGTCGACCGCAACGGCGTGGTCGTGATCTCGACCGAACCCGCGTGGAAATTCACTGCACTGCGCCCGATCACCGCGCAGCAGCAGCACGACATCCAGGCGTCGCGGCAATACGCGGGCCGCACGGTCGATGCGCTGCCGTACCGCCATATCGGCGACCGCAGCGCGGCCGCGTGGTTCGGGACCTTCCCCGATACGCGCCACAGCGGCCGCACCACGCGCTATCTCGTGATGTCGCGCCCCGCGCCGCAGGCCGGCGATTCGCTGATGGTGCTGCTCGACATCGCGGGCGCGCGGCGCCAGCAGCAGACGGCCTTCGTGTTCGTCACCGGTGCGTTCCTGATCGCCGCGCTGCTCGCCGGCTATGCGATCCAGCGCCGTCGGGCCATCGTCGCGCGGCTGAACGCGCAGGACGCGCTGCGGCGCGCGAACGACCAGCTCGAGCTGACCGTCGCGCAGCGCACGGCCGCGCTGACGGCCGCGAACGAACGGATGCAGCGCGAGATCGTCGAGCGCGAGCGCACCGAGCAGCGGCTGCGCGCATCGCAGCAGGAAGTCGTGCATGCGGGCAAGCTCGCGGTGCTCGGGCAGATGGCCGCCGGCCTCACGCATGAGCTGAACCAGCCGCTCGTCGCGATCCGCACGCTGTGCGACAACGCGCGCACGTTCTTCGAGCGCGGCCAGCCCGCGCCGGCGCTCGCCAATCTCGAGCGGATCGGCAAGCTCGTCGACAGCATGGCGGTGCTCACCGGCGAGCTGAAGACCTTCGCGCGCAAGCCCGACGTCGAGCGCGTCGCGGTGTCGCTGAACGAGGCCGTCGCGCATGCGCGGCTGATCTACGACGCGCGCATTCGCGACGAAGGCGTGCAGCTCGACGTGCACATCGCGCCGGGCACCGCCGTATCGGCCGAATCGAGCCAGTTGCAGCAGGTGATCGTGAACCTGCTCGGCAACGCGCTCGACGCGGTGCACGACGCGCCCGTGCGCCGCATCGTCATCGAGGCCGCCGGGCCGGACGAAGCCGGCCGCGTGCGCTTCACCGTCGCCGACAGCGGCGCGGGCATCGCGCCCGAGGTGCTGCCG
Organism: Burkholderia sp. Se-20373; assembly: GCF_017104705.1. Lineage (NCBI taxonomy): Bacteria > Pseudomonadati > Pseudomonadota > Betaproteobacteria > Burkholderiales > Burkholderiaceae > Burkholderia > Burkholderia sp. Se-20373. Next base: position 49,659 of record NZ_JAAGPH010000003.1, read on the forward strand.
CACCTGTTCGAGCCGTTCGTCACGACCAAGCCGCGCGGCCAGGGCCTCGGGCTCGGCCTCGCAATCACGTCGCGCATCGTCGAGGCGTTCGGCGCGAGGATCGCCGCGACGAACCGCGACGACGGCGGCGCGCAGTTCAGTATCGAATTCGCGGCGGCCACGCTGCAAAGGACAGAGCATGGAAGATGAGATTCGGGTGCTGGTCGTCGAGGACGATGAAAACGTCCGGATCGGCGTCGAGCAGGCGGTGGCGCTTGCCGGCTTCGCAGTGGACGCATTCGCGTCGGCCGCCGACGCGCTGCATCACGTCGCGCCCGGCGCGCCGGTCGTGATCGTGTCCGACGTGAGGATGCCGGGCATCGACGGGCTGCAGCTGCTCGATCGCGTGATGGCCATCGACGCGCAGATCCCGGTCGTGCTGATCAGCGGCCATGCCGACATCTCGACGGCCGTCGGCGCGATGCAGGTCGGCGCGTACGACTTCATCGAGAAGCCGTTTTCGTCGGACGTGATCGCGGGGCGCGTCGCGCGCGCGGTCGAGAAGCGCCGCCTGACGCTCGAGGTACAGGGGCTGCGCGCGGCGCTGAACAACTGGCAGGGCATCGAGGCGTTCGTGCTCGGCAAGTCGCCCGCGATGGCCGACGTGCGCAAGAAGATCCTGCGCCTCGCCGATACGTCGGTGTCGGTGCTGATCACCGGCGAAACCGGCACCGGCAAGGAACTGATCGCGCGCAGCCTGCACGATTTCGGCGGCCGGCGCGACGCGCATTTCGTCGCGCTGAACTGCGGCGGCCTGCCGGAACAGGTGTTCGAGAGCGAACTGTTCGGCCACGAAGCCGGCGCATTCACCGGCGCGATCAAGAAACGCATCGGCAAGATCGAATGGGCGGACGGCGGCACGCTGTTCCTCGACGAGATCGAGACGATGCCGATTCCGCTGCAGGTCAAGATGCTGCGCGTGCTGCAGGAGCGCGTGGTCGAGCGGCTCGGCGCGAACGAGCTGATTCCGGTCGACTGCCGCGTGGTCGCCGCGTCGAAGGCCGATCTTGCCGAGCTCGCGGCCGACGGCCGCTTTCGCGCGGACTTGCTGTATCGCCTCAACGTCGCGCAGATCGAACTGCCGCCGCTGCGCGAGCGGCGCGAGGACGTCCCGCTGCTGTTCGAGCATTTCGTGCTCGCGGCCGCGCGGCGCTTCGGGCAGCCGGCGCCGGTCGTCACGGCTGCGCAGGTATCCGAACTGATGACGCATGCGTGGCCGGGCAACGTGCGCGAGCTGCAGAACGTGGCCGACCGCTTCGTGCTCGGGCTGACCGGCGACAGCCTGCTGTCGTCCGGCGGCACGCCGGCCGCGGGCGGCACGCTCGCGGAGCAGCTCGCGTATTTCGAGCGGATGCTGATCGAGGACATGCTGCAGCGTCACAACGGCAACGTCGCGGAGGCAAGCGAAGCGCTCGGGATGCCGAAGAAAACGCTCTATCACAAGCTGCGCAACCTGCGGATTCCCGCGCGCGGCGACGCGGCGGCCGATGGCGGCGAATGACGCGAACGAGGACACGCACTCCAGCATGAATCGCATCGACATCACCGAACACGGCCGCGTCACCGGCCACCTGATCCGCGGCATCACGCACGCGCAGAAAACCTTCCGCCCGAGCGACTGGCCCGAGCGCCTCGCGGGCGTCATTACGCTGTTCGTCGGCGAACGGCGGCCCGGCTATCCGTGCGCGCTGTCGCGGCTCGCGATGCCCGTCGTCGACGGCAACGTCAAATGCCTGTTCGTGTCGGACGAATTGCGCACCGTGTGTGCGGACGCATTCGATTTCGCGATGCAGTTCGCGACCGACAACGACCTCCCCGTCGTGCTTCAGACCGCGCCCGCGTTGACGGTGCGGTGACGCGCGGGCCGCTGTCGCGGCGGCTCGCGGCCTCCCTTTTTCCATGGTTTCGTTGCGTGGTTGCGCAGGCCGCCGCATGCCCTTTTCCGTCCATGCCGGCTTAACGACCCATCGTCAGACGATTGAAAGCATCGACACCCATCCCCTTCCGACAAGGGTTTCCGGCCGAGCCATCAATAAAATTGATCGTCACGATGAAAATTATGCGTTTTCCTTGCAGGTCGCCGTGATGCATAGTTGCGTCGTGTTGACGCACCTTTGAGTCTTTCAGTCATGAACATGCGAATCGAGCCGTCCGTGCTCGCGAACCCCGACCTGCAATTTGCGACGCTTTCGTCAGGCATCAGCCTGCCGTATGTCGAGCGGGGCAGCGGTGCGCCGATGGTGTTCGTGCACGGCTCGCTGTGCGACTACCGCTACTGGGATCCGCAGCTCGCGTCGCTGTCGGCCCACTACCGCTGCATCGCGCCGAGCCTCAGCCATTACTGGCCGGCGGTCGAAGCGGGCATCCAGGACGAGTTCAGCTGGCAGAACCACGTCGACGAGCTCGCCGAATTCATCGACGCGCTCGATCTCGGCCCCGTGCACCTGGTCGGCCATTCGCGCGGCGGCAGCGTCGCGTTCAACGTCGCGCGCCAGCATCCGCATCTCGTCGACTCGCTGACCCTCGCCGATCCGGGCGGCCCGCTGCAACAGCCGGGCGTGCGTGAAGCCGCGCTGCCGGCCGCCGCGATCGCGCTGCGCACGCAGGCCGTGAACCTGATCGGGCAAGGAGAAGTGGAAGCCGGCCTCGAGATGTTCGTCGATTCCGTGAGCCTGCCCGGCGCGTGGAAGAAGAGCACGTCGCGCTTTCGCACGATGGCGATCGACAACGCAAGCACGCTGCCCAAGCAACTGCGCGACCCGCTGCCCGCCTATTCGCAGCACACGGCCGGCGACATCGCATGCCGCACACTGCTGATCGACGGCCAGCGCAGCCCGAAGATGTTCCGCAACAACGTCGACACGCTGTCGCAGTGGATCGGGCATGCGCAACGGCAGACGGTTGCCGGCGCATCGCACGGGATGAATGCGGCAAGCCCCGCCGTGTTCAACCGTTACGTGCACGACTTCGTCGCCGCGTAAGGGCGCCCGGGCGGTTTCCGCGTCGCCCGTTCTCCTCGCTGTTCAACGACGATGCGGATACACGCCGCATCGCCGCTTCCTCAACCGCCGTGCGTCGCCGGCGCGTCCGTCCCGTCAATCTGCCCGCGCAATTCCTTCAGCAGGGCTTACCACACGGCCGGCTCCGGCTCCGCCTTGCGCGTGACCGCATCGGGCAGCCCGAATACGCTGTCGAACGCCCAGTTGTACGTGAACGTGAAGATCGGGAAGAACACGATCAGCACCGCGTCGTACAGGAACGCCTGCAGCAACGACACGTCGAGCCACCACGCGATCAGCGGGATCAGGAACGTCACGAGTGCAACCTGGAATCCGATCGCGTGCACGACGCGCCGCCCGACCGTGCGCGTGGTTTCCGCACGCCGCCGCTCCCACGCCTCGAACCCGAGGTTGTACAGAAAATTGACGACGACGCCCGTCGTCGAGATCATCACGCCGAGCAAGCCGCTCGTCGCCGCGCTCGCGCCGCTCAGCATGCCGAGCACCGACGATGCGATCAGGATGCCGAGCACCTCGAACATCACGACGTAGACTATGCGTCTCTTCCATCCTTGCATCACCGCCCCCTTCGTTTCGAACCAGGTGGCGAGACTACAGCGGGCACTTCGTCCGCCAAAGTCAGGTCCTTTCAATTTTTCTGACAGGAGGCGCGCATGCTGACCAGCGACCACATCGACATGCTGCTGACCGTCATCGACAAAGGCTCGTTCTCGGCCGCCGCGCGGGCGCTCGGCCGCACGCCGTCCGCGATCAGCATGGCGATCGCGAACCTCGAGGCCGAACTCGACCTCGTGCTGTTCGACCGCGGCACGCGCGAACCGACGCCGACCGCCGCGATGGCGGCGCTGCTGCCCGACGCGCGCTCGATCGCCGAGCGGCTGCACGCGCTGCGCGCGCATGCGCAGCACCTGTCGGAAGGCGTCGAGGATACGTTGCGGCTCGGCCTCGCCGCCGAACTCGACGGCGCGCCCGTCGCCCGCGCGCTGACGGCCGTCGCCGCGAAATACCCGGCGCTCGCGATCAGCATCGTCACGGCGCCGCAGGACGTGATCATCGATGCGCTGCATCGCGGCGCCGTCGATCTCTGTGTCGCGTATGGCGGGCTCGACCTGCATCCGCAGGAGCAGATCCACGCGCTGTGGACCGAGACGCTCGTCGCGGTCGCCGCGCCGAGCCATCCGGCGATCGCCGAATGCGCGCAACCCGAAGCGATCGAGCGGTTGTCGGGCTTCAGGCAGATCGTGATCGCCGATCCCGAGCGGCCGCTCACCGACGTGCGGCCGGTGATCGGCAACCGCACGTGGAAGGTGACCGACATGGCCACCGCGATCGCGCTCGTGAAGGCCGGGCATGGCTGGGCGAATTTGCCCGAATCCATGATCGGCCGATACGTCGCCGACGGCGAACTCGCGCCGCTCGTGTTCGCGAACATCCGCAACGGGCTGCCGCTACCGGTGTACCTGCGCCGACCGAAGCATACGGGGCTCGGCAAGGCGGCGAGCGAACTGGTTCGCGCGCTGCGGGTGGCGGGCGACGAAAAATGACCGGCGTGGCGGCGAGCGTCGCCACGCCGTCGGTCAACGCCGGACGGATTGACCGTTAGTTGCGATCAGTGCGCTGCCGCCGCCGCACTCTGGATCGAATCGACGAGCGACGCGTTGTCGTAGCGTCGTCCGGCAATGCCCCATCCACCGTCGACCGCATGAACCACATTCACCCACACCTGCGCGGCCGTCAGCCGCCCACCTGCCCAGCGCAGCACGATCTCGGTCGCCCGTTCGACGAATTTCCGCTGCCGCTCGGGCGCCGCGAGCGCCACGGCGGGCAACTTCAGCTCGACGAACGCGGCAGGCTCCGCGCGCCCATGCACGAAGGTCCGGTGTCGCGGCAGCACGTTGAGCGTGCCCACCACGTTCGGCGCCAGGAACGCATTCCCGGTCAGTCCCTCAACGTCCAGCAGCGCATCGGTCAACTCGGCAAACACCGCCCCCTCGTCGTCCGGCGTGAAAACCCCTTCGGATACTGTCAGCGTAATCGGCATCGCACTTTCTCCAGGTCAGGTCATCGGTCAGGTGACGTGATATAAATACCAGTCACTCTCTATACATTAGACACTGATCGCTCTCTATGCAAGATAAAGAGTGATCGCTCTGAAGCGAGCCTGTCATGCGTTATTCCGTCGAGCACAAGCACGAAACCCGTACGCGCATCCTCGAAGCCGCGAGCCGGCTGTTCCGCGAGGAGGGGTATGGCGGCTCCGGCATCGGTCCGCTGACGAAGGCGGCGGGCGTCACCAACGGCGCGTTCTACGGCCATTTCAAAACGAAGGGTGAAGCGTTCCGGCAGGTCGTCCTCGATGGCCTCGCCCAGCTCCGGCAAGGCGTCGCGACGTTCAAGGCCGAGCATGGCGCGCGCTGGCGCCGCCCGTTCGTCTCGTTCTACCTGGGGCCGCGGCGCACCTGCGAACTCGGCGAAAGCTGTGCGCTGCCGAGCTTGTCCCCGGAAGTAATGCGTGCCGATGACGAGACGCGCGACGCGTACGAGCAGGCACTGCGGCAGATCGTCGACGAAGTGTCCGCCGGAATGGACAGCCCACCCGATGACGATCGGGCAATCGCGTTCCTCGCGCTGCTGTCAGGCGGCGTCACGCTTGCGCGCGCGGTGCGTGATCCCGAGCTCGCGCAACGCATTGCCGATGCGGTCGGCCGCTACGCGGTCGTGATCGCCGAGCGCACGGACGTGAAGCCGGAGCAACCGGCCTGACTGCCCTGACCGCCCGCCCATAAAAAAACCCGATCCGCGTCGCCACGGATCGGGGTGCTTCGATCGACTACCCGTTAAGTCGGCCCGTCTCGGGCCGGTGCGTCACCGCGCCGCCACCGCCTCCTTGACGGACGCCGCATCGCCCACCGCCGTCGGTGCCGGCCCCCATCCGCCGCCCAGCGCGCGGATCAGGTTCACGGTCGACACGGCCTGCGCGCCGGTCAACTGGTTCGACTGCAGTTGCGACTGCAGCACCGAGCGCTCGCTGTCGATCACGTCGAGATACGCGACCTCGCCTTCCTGATACTGCGTGCGCGACAACGTCGCCGCGCGGCGCGACGCGTTGACGGCCGCATCCTGCGCGCGGATCTGGTCGTCGAGCAGGCGCAAGTCGGCGAGATTGTCCTCGACCTCGCGGAACGCGACGAGCACCTGCTGCCGGTAGTTCGCGACCTGCTCGTCGTACTGCGCGCGTGCCTGCTGCACGCCGGCCGCACGACGGCCGCCGTCGAACAGCGGCAGCGTCAGCGCGGTGCCGGCGAACGGCCCGAGCAGGAACGTGCGGCTCGACCACAGGAACAGGTTGCCGAGCGTCGACGCCTCATACCCGAACGCCCCGGTGATATCGAGCTTCGGGAAGTACGCCGACTTCGCGAGGCCGATCCGCGCGTTCGCGGCCGCCATCGCACGCTCTGCCGCCGACACGTCCGGGCGCCGTTCGAGCAGCGCGGACGGCAGGCCCGGCGGCACCTTCACCGCGACCGGCACGATCGGCGTTTCCTTGAACGCGAAATCCGCGGGCGCCTTGCCGAGCAGGATCGCGAGCGCATGCTCGGACGCCGCGCGCCGCCGCGCGACGCCGACCGCATCGGCCTGCGCGGTGGCCAGCTCGTTCTTCGCGCGCGATACGTCGAGCTCGCTGATGTCGCCTTCGTTGAAGCGGCGCTGCACGAGCTTCAGTGCCTGCTCGCGCAGCTCCACCGTGCGGCGGTACAGGTCCTGGTCGGAATCGAGCTGACGCAGTTCGAAGTAGTTCTGCGCGACGTCCGCCTGCAGCGCGAGCTGCACCGAACGGAACAGCGCTTCGCTCTGCGCCTGGTCGGCACGCGACGCCTCGACGTTGCGGCCGACGCGGCCGAACAGGTCGGCTTCATACGACACCGTGCCCTGCGCGCGCCACAGCGTCGCATTGGTCGGGCCCGTGCCCTGCGGCTGGAACTGCGACGCCGACGACAGCCCCTCACGCGTCGGCCCGAAGCCGGCACCGACCTGCGGGAACCATTGCGAGCGCGCGGTACGGGTCGCCGCACGCGCTTCCTCGACCCGCGCGGCCGCGGCCTTCAGGTTCTGGTTCGCGGCGAGCGCCTGCGCTTCGAGCGAATCGAGCACCGGGTCGCCGAACACCTTCCACCATTCGCCGCGATGCGCGCCGTCCGCCGGCTCGGCCGTCTTCCACGTGCCGGCCTGTTCGCCGGCGGCAAGCGTCGGCGCTTCCTTGAATGCGGCGGGCGTCGGCGCATCCGGGCGCTTGTAGTCGGGCCCCACCGCGCACGCGGCGAGCAGCGTCGCGAGCAGGGTGCTCGCGGCCGCCACCTTCGCGAAGCGCATCAGGCCGTTCGTGTTGTGCATGTTATCCATCTTGTTTCCCTCAAGCATCCGAAGCCGACGCACCCGACGGCGGCACGCCGTACCCCGCCGAGTCCTTCCCGGCGACGTGGATCTTGCCGCCCGCGAGCGTGCGCAGCACGACATAGAACACCGGCGTCAGCATCAGCCCGAACAGTGTCACGCCGAGCATCCCGAAGAACACCGCGACACCCATCGCATGGCGCATTTCCGAACCGGCACCCGTCGACGTGACGAGCGGCACCACCCCCATGATGAAGGCGATCGACGTCATCAGGATCGGGCGCAGCCGCAACCGGCTCGCCTCGATCGCGGCCTCGAGCGGCGTCCTGCCGTCGTGTTCGAGTTCACGCGCGAATTCGACGATCAGGATCGCGTTCTTCGCCGACAGCCCCACCAGCACCATCAAGCCGATCTGCGTGAAGATGTTGTTGTCGCCCTGCGTGAGCCACACGCCCGTCAGCGCCGACAGAATGCTCATCGGCACGATCAGGATCACCGCGAGCGGCAGCGTCAGGCTTTCATACAACGCCGCGAGCACGAGGAACACGAGCAGCACGCTGATCGGGAACACATACATCGCCGAATCGCCGGCAAGAATCTGCTGGTACGTGAGGTCGGTCCATTCGAACCGCACGCCGCGCGGCAGCGTTTCATGCGCGATGCGCTCGACCGCGGCCTGCGCCTGCCCCGACGAGAAGCCCGGCGCCGGGCCGCCGTTGATGTCGGCCGCCGTGTAGCCGTTGTAGCGCACGACCATTTCCGGGCCGAACGTCGGCGTCACCGTGACGAGCGACGACAGCGGCACCATCTCGCCACGGTCGTTGCGGGTCTTCAACTGCAGGATGTCGTCCGCGCGCTGGCGGAACGGCGCATCGGCCTGCACGCGCACCTGGTACACACGGCCGAAGCGGTTGAAGTCGTTCACGTACAGCGAGCCGAGATACACCTGCATCGTGTTGAACACGTCGGTCACCGGCACGCCCAACTGCTTCGCCTTCACGCGATCGAGATCGACGTTGAGCTGCGGCACGTTGATCTGATAGCTCGTGAACAACGGGCCAAGCTCAGGCGCCTGCTGCGCGCGCTTGATGAAGTCGTTGGTCGCATCCGCGAGCCGCGCATAGCCGACCGCGCCGCGATCCTCCACCTGCATCTTGAACCCGCCCAGCGTACCGAGGCCGAGCACCGGCGGCGGCGGGAACACCGCGACGAACGAGTCCTTCATCGCGCCGTACTTCTGGTTCAGCGCCCCCGCGATCGCGCCGGCCGACAGCGCCTTGCCGTGCCGTTCCGAGAACGGCTTCAGCGTGACGAACACGATGCCTGCGCTCGAGCTGTTCGTGAAGCCGTTCACCGACAGCCCCGGGAACGCGACCGCGCTCTCGACGCCCGGCTGCTTCAGCGCGATCGACCCCATGTCGCGGATCACCTTCTCGGTGCGGTCGAGCGACGCGCCGTTCGGCAGCTGCGCGAACGCGATCAGGTATTCCTTGTCCTGCGCGGGCACGAAGCCGCCCGGCACGACCTTCGACACGAGCACGGTAGCGCCCACCAGCACGAGGTACACGCCGAGCATCAGCGTCTTGCGCGACAGCACGCCGCGCACGCCGCGGCCGTAGTTCTCCGCGCCGCGATGGAACACCTTGTTGAAGCCGCGGAAGAAGCCGCCGAGCACGCGGTTCATCACGCGAGTGAGCCAGTCTTCCTTGTCGCCGTGACCCTTCAGCAGGATCGCGGACAGCGCCGGCGACAGCGTCAGCGAGTTGAACGCCGAGATCACCGTCGAGATCGCGATGGTCATCGCGAACTGCTTGTAGAACTGGCCGGTCAGGCCCGACATGAACGCGAGCGGCACGAACACGGCGACGAGCGTCAGCGCGATCGCGATGATCGGCCCGCTCACTTCCTGCATCGCCTTGTAGGTCGCCGCCCGTGCGTTCATCCCGCTCTCGATGTTCCGCTCGACGTTCTCGACCACCACGATCGCATCGTCGACCACGATCCCGATCGCGAGCACCATCCCGAACAATGACAACGCGTTGATCGAATACCCGAATGCAAGCAGCAGCGAGAACGTACCGATGATCGACACCGGCACCGCGATCAGCGGAATCAGCGACGCGCGCCAGGTCTGCAGGAACACGATCACGACGATCACGACCAGCGCGATCGCTTCGAGCAGCGTGTGCACGACGGCCTTGATCGACGAACGCACGAACTGCGTCGGGTCATAGACGATCTTGTAGTCGACGCCCGCCGGCATGTCCTGCTTCAGCTCGGCCATCGTCTTGCGCACTTCGTCCGAGATCTGCAGCGAGTTCGCGCCCGGCGACTGGTTGATCGCCATCGCGACGGCCGGCTTGTTGTCGAGCAGCGAGCGCAGCCCGTATTCGGATGCGTCGAGCTGGATCCGCGCGATGTCGCGCAGGTGCGTGACGCCGCCGTCCGGCGTCGTCTTCACGACGATGTCGCCGAACTCGTCTTCCGTCTGCAGGCGGCCGCGCGCGTTCACCGACAACTGCAGCGGCGTGCCCGGCAGCGACGGCGACGCGCCGATCACGCCGGCCGCGACCTGCACGTTCTGCTCGCGGATCGCCTGCACGACGTCCTCGGCCGACAGCCCGCGCTGCGCGACCTTCTGCGGATCGAGCCACACGCGCATCGCGTAGTCGCCCGAACCCCACAGCTGCACCTGGCCGACGCCCTGGATCCGCGACAGGCGATCCTTCACGTTGATCAGCGCGTAGTTGCGCAGGTAGGTCATGTCATAACGGTTGTCCGGCGAGATCAGGTGGACCACCATCGTCAGCGTCGGCGAGCTCTTCACCGTCGTGATGCCGAGCCGCTGCACGTCTTCCGGCAGGCGCGGCAGCGCCTGGTTCACGCGGTTCTGCACGAGCTGCGTGGCCTTGTCCGGATCGGTGCCGAGCTTGAACGTGACGGTGATCGTCATGTTGCCGTCGCTGTTCGCCTGCGACTGCATGTAGAGCATGTCCTCGACGCCGTTGATCTGCTCTTCGAGCGGCGACGCGACCGTCTCGGCGATCACTTTCGGGTTCGCACCCGGGTACTGCGCCTTGACGATCACGGAAGGCGGCACGACTTCCGGATATTCGGAGATCGGCAGCAGGAACATCGCGATCACCCCGCCGAGCAGGATGATCACCGATAGGACTCCTGCGAAGATCGGCCGGTCGATAAAGAATTTTGAAATGTTCATGGGTTGCTCTGTCTGGTTGAACGCGGATGCGAAGCGGCAAGCCGCTTACGAATCCGCCTTCGCCGGGGCGGCCGGCTTCGCGTTGCCCGCCAAAGGCGCGGACGGCGCGTCACCGCCCGTCATCGGGACCATGTGCGGCTTCACCTGTTCGCCGGGGCGCACGCGCTGCGTGCCGTTCACGATCACGCGATCGCCGGCGGAGAGCCCGCTCACGATCACGCGCCGGTTGCCGTGCTGCATCCCCTGCTGCACTTCGCGGTACGACACGCGGCCCTGCTGGTCGACGACGAACACGAACTTCTTGTCCTGGTCGGTGTTGATCGCCGCGTCGTCGACGAGCAGTGCCTCGTGCGGCGCGCTGCCGCCCACCTTCACGCGTGCGTAGAGGCCCGGGACGAGCGCGCCGTCGGCGTTGTCGAAGCGCGCGCGCACGCGGATCGTGCCGGACGACGTGTCGAGCCGGTTGTCGACCGAGTCGATCTCGCCGCTGCGCGAGTAGCCGGTTTCGTTCGCGAGGCCGAGCTCGACCGGCACCTTGCGGCCGCTGCGCGCGCCGTTGATGTATTGCAGGTAGGTCTGCTCGTCCGCGTCGAACGATGCGTAGATCGGCGACACCGACACCAGCGTCGTCAGCGGCGCGGCCGCTGCGCCGGCCGACACGACGTTGCCGAGCGTGATTTCCGCACGCGACACGCGGCCCGACACCGGCGCCGTGATCCGCGTATAGCCGAGGTTGATGCGCGCCGTTTCGAGCGCGGCTTCGGCGGCCTTCAGGTTCGCCGTCGCCTCGCGGGCCGCATTCTGCTTCTCGTCGTAGTCGCGCTTCGCGATCGCGTTGTCGCCGATCAGCCGCTGCGCGCGCTGCCAGTCGGTCTGCGCGTAGCCGTTGCGTGCCTGCGCGGCCGCGAGCTGCGCGGCCGCGCGATCGGTTTCGGCCTGGTACGGGCGCGGGTCGATCACGAACAGCACGTCGCCCTTCTTCACGAGCGCGCCGTCCTTGAAGTTCACCGCGACGATCGTGCCCGACACCTGCGGGCGCACGTCGACTTTCTCGACCGCTTCGAGGCGGCCCGAATAACTCTGCCAGTCGGTCACGGTCTGCGGCACGACGGTCGCGACGTCGACTTCGGGCAGCGGTGCTGCCGCTTTCTCCGGTGCGTTTGCGTTCACGCGCATTGCGCCGAACGTTCCGAGGCCGACGACGGCGAGCGTCACGATCGCCGCTGTCGCGATTCGGGAACGGGAGGTGCGTAGGATGGCCATGTGGATCTCCAGTAAACGTGGATTGGTTTTGGTTATTCGGGACGGTTCGGCTGGCGCGCCTGGAAGCGGCACTGGAAGAAGCGCACGGCTTCCTCGAAGGCGGCTTCGTGCGTCGCGAGCGCGGCGTGCGTGATGTCCGGATAGCGGATCACCTGCGTGAGCACGCCCGACGAGATCAGGCAGCCCGCATATTTCTCCGCCTCGACGTGCAGCACGTCGTTCTGCGCGGTGACGACGAGTGTCGGCGGCAACCCCGCGAGGCGCACCGATTCGAGCGGCGCCGCGTACGGGTGCATGCGTTGCGCGGCCTGCGGCAGATACGCGCGATAACAGGCCGCGCATTCGCGCGGGGTGATGTCGGAGGCAAGGCGATCGGCGTCGCCGATGCGCGTCATGCTCGGGTCGAGCATCGGCCCGAACAGCGCCTGCGCGACGATCTGCACCTCGCCGCGATCGCGCGCGATGAACGCAAGGCAGTTCGCGAGCTGGCCGCCCGCGTCGTGGCCCGCGACACCGATCTTCTTCGGGTTGCCGCCGAACGCGCGGGCACGCGTCGCGGCCCATACGGCGGCGCGATACGCATCCTCCGGCGCGGCCGGAAAAGGGAAGGCCGGCGCGAGCGAATAGTCGACCGACACTACGAGCGCTGGTAAGCGTTCTGCTAAAAACCGCGCGGCGAAATCCGCGTCTTCGAGCGAACCGCGCACGAAGCCGCCGCCGTGGAAATAAAGCACTACTGGCAACCCGGTCTTGTCCGGGCGGCGGTAGAGGCGCAGCACGATGTCCTGCGCGTAGCCGGGAATTTCGACTTCGGCGACCGTCAGCGCCGCGCCTGCCGTGGCTTGCACGGGCAACGCGGCCTTCAGGAATTTGCTGAATTCAGAAGCGTCCATGACGATGCAGCATCCATTTCGAGATGGAACGAATTCTGGGTCCGGCAGACATTGGGATAAATGCCTATAATCCGGCAACACAATTCAACGCCCCCGAACAATCCGAGGCTGCGTTTACCCACGAGGTAGCGCAGCCTTCTTGTTCCGGAGGCTCATTAGATTGCGGAGGTTGTGATGGACCGGCTTCAGGCCATGCAGGTGTTTACTCGCGTCGTCGATACAAGCAGCTTCACCAAGGCAGCAGAAACGCTCAGCTTGCCGCGAGCGTCCGTCACGACGATCATCCAGAATCTCGAAGCATTCCTCGGTGTGCGGCTGATGCACCGGACCACGCGCCGGCTATCGCTCACGCCGGACGGCGCCGCGTACTACGAACGATGCGTGCGGATCCTCGCGGACGTCGAGGAAACCGAGGCGAGCTTCCAGGCGAACAACCGGAAGCCGCACGGAAAGTTGCGTATCGACATGCCGGGTTCGATCGGGCGGCTGCTCGTGATTCCGTCGCTGTGCGAATTCCATACGCGCTATCCGGACATCGACCTGCAACTCGGCCTGTCCGACCGGCCGGTCGACCTGCTGCAGGAAGGGGTCGATTGCGTGATCCGCGTCGGTGCGCTGCAGGACTCGTCGCTCGTCGCGCGCCGGGTCGGCCTGTTCGAATGCGTGACGGTCGCATCGCCCGACTACCTCGAGCGCCACGGCGAGCCGCAGACGATCGACGACCTGAGCCAGCACAAGGCCGTCAACTATTTCTCGAGCCGCACCGGCCGCACGATCGACTGGACGTTCCTGACCGACGGCAAGGAAGTCGAGATGAAGATGGAAGGCATCGTGTCGGTGAACGACGCGGATGCGTACGTGACCTGCGGGATCGAAGGCTTCGGGCTGATCCAGCCGCCGCTCTTCATGGTGCTGCCGCATCTGCGCGAAGGCCGGCTCAAGGAAGTGCTGCCGGGCGTCAAGCCGCTGCCGATGCCGATCTCGGTCGTGTATCCGCACAGCCGCCATCTGTCGCCGAAGGTGCGCGTGTTCGTCGACTGGATCGCCGAAGTGTTCGACCGCTGCCCGCTGCTGAGCGGCAAGGGCAGCCTCGACGCGACGTGCAGCAAGCGCACGTTCGAGGAAGCCGAACGCGCGCCGGCGCTCGACACGCCGGTCATCAACGAGTGGGTCGCGTAAGCGCCTGAACCGAGCAACTGAACCGCACACGCGGGCTGCCAGGCCCGCGTGTCGTCCCGCCTCCGCACCCCATTTCCCGCCCGGCGCACCCGATCCTTCCCGAATCCGCAGCAAACCTTTGTGCCAGGCGACGCAATCGTCCGCCTGTGTCGTCGCGCGTCGTCGTCGCGCCCGTGCGAGGCCCGCTGCAAGCGGGTTCGAGCGATTTCCGCATAACCCTGCCGGGTGTACGGATGGCGATTGTTCCACTGACACGACAATTCAATTCGCGTCTGCCGCATTTATCGCGACGGAACAGATACCTAGAGTAAACCCTGTCGCGCACCTCGTTGCGCATCGAACAGATCCCGCTTGATGGGACCGGAGTAAGCGCTCCAGCGCCAGCTCCGACAGACAGGAGTTACGCCATGAACCGCCGCCATCTTCTCTCCGCCCTCGCCCTCACGCTCGCGGTGTCCGCCCCGGCCTTCGCCGATTCCGGCACACCGCACGCCGGCGACTACGGCAACACGTCGTGGTACTCGCAACACAACGGCCCGCGTACGCGCGCCGAAGTGAGCGCGGAAGTCGAGCAGGCACGCAAGGACGGCACGCTCGCGTACCTGCGCAAGGCCAATTCGTATCCGCAAGGTCTCGAACTGGCGCAAGGCCCGTATCGCTCGTTGCCGGAGAGCAACCAGCTCGCCGGCGGGGGCCGGTAAACGCGCAACGCCGCGCAACGGGTTGCCCCGCGCGCGGCGTTTCGAACCCACCATCGACGACTCGCCGAGTCAGTCAGCTAGATAGTTAGTTAGTTGCAGGAGCACATGATGAACGATCAACTCCCTTCGCCGCTCGATCACTGGGACGACACCACGCCGGTATGGACGCCGTTTCGTTCGGCCCCGCACGCGCATTGATCGCGGCTGAGTCGTCGTCCGGCACTTACCGGCGCGGCACCCCGTCGCGCCATTCGCCCCAGTGCGTCACGATGTCCTGAACGAGCGGATTGCCCGCGCGATACAGGTTTTCGGTCGCCGGGGCGAAGCCGCCCTGGTCCGCGTAGTTCAGCAGGTTGTCGGCACTCGTCTGTCCCGCATACGGCCGGTCGAAATCCGACCCCGTGCGCAGCACCGCGACGCGCGACAGGTCGACCCGCTTCACGCTCGCCGCGCGCTTGAGCGCTTCGTACGTCGCGTTGTCTTCCTGCGCGGTCATGCAGTACGTGCCCTTGCCGTCGGTCAGGATCTTCGTCCACTGGCGCGCGCGCTCGCCGATCAGCGTGCCCGAGAACCACGTGTTGCCCGATGACGTGTCGCACTGGATCACCGTCGGCGGCCGGTTCGCCGGCGCGTAGTTGAACTTCGCGCGTGCGGCCTGCGCCTGCGCGCTGTCGGCGAGCACGACGTTGCGCGACAGCGCGACCGCGGCGTCGGTCAGCTGCGGGTTGAGCTGGAACACCTCGGTGCGATAGTCGAGCGGCGGCTTGTCGTTCGGGCTCTTCGTGTTGATGCCGAGGAAGCCGGTATTCCAGCCGGCCGGAATCTCGCGTGCGTCGAGCTCCCACTGCAGGCTGAAATCGACGAGGTATTTCGACCACGCGGCCGAACCGACCGTGCCTTGCGCGGGGTCGACGCCCGCGATGCCGGAGATCAGGAAGTACGTGCGGCGCAGGTCGAAGCGTTGCGAGAACGTGAGCGCCATGATCGTCGCCGACGCGTTCGCATAGCCCATGCCGGTCGTGACCACGCACACGTCCTGCTTGTTGCAATGCACGTTCGGGTAATCGGGCGACAGGCCGGGCACGGCGATGTCGCGCCACGGGCCGATCCGGTCGAGCCAGGCCTGGCCCTCCGGACCGAACATCGTGATGATCATGACCTTGACCGGGCGGCCCTGTGCACCGGTCTCGGCGAATGCATTGTTGCCCGCGTTGTTGCCCTGGTTGTCCTGCGCGATCGACGGCGCGGTCGCACAGGCTGCGAGCGAGAATGCAGCGGCGGAAAGAATGGAGCGAGTCAGCATCGGCGTTCCTTGTTTCGATGATGTTGGGTGAGAACGGCTCTCGTAGACTGCGCGTCGGAGTATAGAACGCGCGTGCCCGATGCGGAACCCGACTACGAAACGGCGACGGTGCGTCGGTGCGGGTCGGGTATGCGCGGGAATGACGGAGGAAATGGTCTCCGCGCGTCGACACACCATCAGGAATACTATCCGGTTGCTCGACGCCGGCACGTCGATCGCACGTGCGCGTGTAACCCGGCAGCCGCTACAACCGCGCCAGCCCCGCCACCCCGTAAGCCAGCACGACAAGCGCCGCGACCACATGGCTCGCCGCGAGCAGCGCCGGCGACTTGACGATCCGGCCGATCACGCTGCCGCCGAATGCGAACACGAGCTGCCCCGCGAGGCTGCCGGCAAACACGCAAGCGGCACCCAGCAGCCAGTGCCGATGCGCACCGGCGGCAGCCGTTGCATAGCCGTAGAACAACAGGATCGTGAGCGGATTCGCCAGCGTGACGAAAAACATCGATGAAAACGGGCGGCTGCCTGGCGGCCGTGCATCACCGTCGAGCGTGCGGCGGCGATCCCGCAGCGCCTGCCACAGCATCCGCGCGCCCATCGCGAGCAGCACGAGCGCGCCGACCAGGCGAAACAGCAACAGATGGGCGGCGAGCGTGCTCGCGAGCATCGCGCCGAGCGTGAATGCGACGACCGCATAGCAGCCGTCGGCCGTCGCGACACCCACCGCCGCGCGCACGCCGCTTGCGGTGCCGGCGCGCATCCCGTAGTTCGCGATCATCAGCGCGACGGGCCCGACCGACAGCGCGATCATCAGCCCGAACAGGAAGTCGTTCATCGGTCGTCGATGCCTTCGATGGAAGGCATCGATTCTAGCGACCGCAAAAAAATCCCGCGTGCCGCGTGAGCATCACGCGACGTCGACGTGCGCAGGCCCGTCCACCATCTCGCCGATCACGCCCGCGCGGTCGAAGCCGTCGGCACGGAAGCATGCGAGCACGTCGTCGACGGCCTCGGGGGCGCACGCGACCAGCAAGCCGCCCGACGTCTGCGGATCGGTCAGCAGCGCCTGCGCGACGGGCGGCAGCGTGGCCGCCAGCTGCACGTCCGCGCCGTACGCGGCCCAGTTGCGGCCCGATGCGCCGGTGAACACGCCGTCGGCGACGAACGCCTCGACGCCCGCGAGCCACGGCAGCGACGCATAGTGCACGCGCGCGGTGAGGTGCGCACCACGTGCCAGCTCGAGCGTGTGGCCGAGCAGCCCGAAGCCGGTGACGTCGGTCAGCGCATGCACGCCCGGAAGCGCGGCGAGCTCGGCACCCGGGCGGTTCAGCTTGGTGGTCGTCGCGACCATCTGCGCATAGCCATCGGCATCGAGCTGGTTCTTCTTCAGCGCGGCGGACAACACGCCGACGCCGAGCGGCTTGCCGAGCACGAGCACGTCGCCCGCGCGCGCGGCCGCATTGCGCTTCACGCGCGACGGATGCACGACGCCGATTGCCGCGAGCCCGTAGATCGGCTCGACCGAATCGATCGAATGGCCGCCCGCGACCGGGATGCCGGCGTCCGCGCACACAGATTCGCCGCCGCGCAGCACGGCCGCGATCGTTTCGTGCGGCAGCACGTTGATCGGCATGCCGACCAGCGCGAGCGCGAGGATCGGCTTGCCGCCCATCGCATAGACGTCGGACAGCGCGTTGGTCGCGGCGATACGGCCGAAGTCGAACGGATCGTCGACGATCGGCATGAAGAAGTCGGTGGTCGCGACGATCGCCTGTTCGTCGTTGAGGCGATAGACGGCCGCGTCGTCGGACGTCTCGGTGCCGACCAGCAGATCCGGGAATAGCGCGGGCGGCGTCGCGCGCTTCAGCAGCTCGGACAGCACGCCCGGCGCGATCTTGCAGCCGCAGCCGCCGCCATGTGACAGGCTCGTGAGGCGCGGAACGGCAGGCTGGGCTTGAGTGGCTTCGGTCATGGTCGGCATCCGGTGAATAACAACACGCCATTATCGACAATTCCGTGCGAGTGCGCCCGATACCCACATAATGACGGCGCCGCCTCCGCTCCAGCCCCTGTCCGCCGCATCGTCCATGGACCACCTCTTCATCGGCCTCGTGCTGTGCTCCGCGTTGCTGCACGCGATCTGGAATGCCTTCCTCCACGTGAGCGAAGACCGGCTCGTCCAGCTCGGCACGATGTCGCTGCCGTATTTCGTGTTCGGCGTCGCCGGCGCCGCGCTACTGCCCGCGCCGGCGCCCGCCGCGTGGCCGTATATCGCCGGGTCGGCCGTGCTCGAGGTCGCGTACTGCTTCACGCTGGCGCGCGCATATCGCAGCGGTGAATTCGGACAGATCTACCCGATCGCACGCGGGATTTCTCCGCTGCTCGTGTCGGTACTCGCGCTCGCGATGCTGCATGAGCGGCCGACGCCGTTCGGCTTCGCGGGCATCGCGCTCGTGTCGTTCGGCATCATGTCGCTCGCACTGCGGCGCGGCTTCCGGTTCTCCGGCGAAGGCGTGCCGTTTGCGCTGCTCACGGGCGTGTTCATCGCCGCCTATTCGATCTGCGACGGCATCGGCTCGCGCGTATCCGGCAGCGCGCTCGGCTACATCGCGTGGGTGTACGTGCTGTGGAGCGTGCCGCAGTTCGTGCTCGTGTGTGCGGTGCGAGGCGGCCCGCGCGCGGTGCTCGGCTCGCGCACCGCGCTCACGCAGGGCGCGATTGCCGGCACGATCTCGCTCGCGGCGTACGGGATCGTGATCCTCGCGTACCGGTACTTGCCGGTGGGAACGGTGTCGGCGCTGCGCGAAACGAGCTCGATCTTCGCGGTCGCGATCGGCTGGCTCGTGATGCGCGAGCGGCCCGGCGCGCAGCGACTCGCCGCATGCGCGCTGGTGGTCGCGGGCGCGGCGCTGATCCGGCTGTAAGCAGAAAGAGCGCACGCCCGCGGCCTGCCGCCGCGTCAGAACTTGTGGCGGATGCCCGTCACCGCGACGATCTGCGTGCGCGTGCTCGACGGATTCGAGATCCCTTCGATCGCGGCCACCGCGTTCGACGACGCACGCTGGTAGAACGCGTTCACGTAGACATCGGTGCGCTTCGACAGGAAATACTGCGCACCGACGCTCGTCTGCAGGTAGTGCGAACTCGGCTTCGGCCCTTGCGACGCGAGCACCTGCGTATAGGTTTCGCCGAGCGCGAACTGCAGCGCGGGCGTCATCAGGTAGCGCACGCTGCCCTCGTAGTTGTTGAAGCGCATCGCGCCGCCGGTCTGCAGGTTGAACAGCGAGCTCGTGTACAGCAGCCCGAACGTCGCGGCGCCCCACGCATACGCACCGCCCGCGCCCCAGATCTGCTGGCGCGTCACGCCCTTGACGAACGTGTAGTAGTTGTCGGATGCCGCCGCGCCGGTGGTGTCGAGCGCCGGATGATCGACACGCACGTAGGCCGCGCCGAGTTGCAGCGGCCCGTTCTCGTAGCTCGTGCCGATGCTCCACACGCGGTTTTGCGCGAACGACGTCGAATTCGAGAAGCCGTACAGGCCGACCGCGCGCAAGCCGTACCAGGTGGGCGTCTGGTACTGCACCGAATTGTTGGTGCGGAACGTGTTGTTCAGGTCGTCGGTGTCGAACGGGTGCAGCGCGTACTGCGTGAGCGCGGTGGTCGCGCCGATCTGCAGCGGCTCCAGCACTTCCTGCGCCGCGTTGTACTGGCGACCCATCGTCAGCGTGCCCCAGCGGTCGTTTTCCAGCCCGACGTACGCGCGGCGCCCGAACAGCCGGCCGCCCTGGCTCGCGGCGCCGCTCTCGATGTTGAAGCCGTTCTCGAGCCGGAACACCGCGCGCGTGCCGCCGCCGAGGTCTTCCTTGCCGAGCAGCCCGAAGCGCGTGCCCTGCTCATTGCCGCCGGTCGCCTGCCACGCGGCATGCCCGTTCTGGTTGTTCGTGTACGTGATCCCCGAATCGACCACGCCGTACAGCGTCACGCTCGACTGCGCATGCGCGTGCATCGCACCCGCCGCCGATGCGAGTCCCGCCAGCGCGACCGCCATTCCTTTTCGCTTCATCTCCGACCCCTTTTGTCGATTGAATATGGGGAGCGATTTATCTCGCTCGACACGTGTTTTATTGAATAAAACATCGTCTTATTCATTGTCGAATTCGGCGATTTGAAGCGTCAAGCGATGCCAAAAATCGTACATGGGAGTGGAATACCCCTGAATCGCCAGGCGTTTCAAAGAATGAAACAAGCCCAATAAACACGGGCATTCCAGCCCGATCGCGACGTGCAATCCCGGTATCGCAAAAAGCCCTTGACCGCGATTTTCAGTCGTTGTGAAATATTGATACGCTGTTTTAATGATTAAAACAAACGCACGAGACGCCTCGATAAACTAGGTAAAGAACCCGATCCCCATGCTGACGTTTAATTGCAACAACGCGACTGCCGGCGCGTCGCCTGCGTATTTCGTCGCGACGCCGACGGTGCCGGCCCTGCCGATCGTCGTCGACTCACCGCACAGCGGCATCGCGTATCCGCCGGACTTCGCCACCGTCGCGCCCGATGACGCGATCCGCACGACGTGGGACGCGTACGTCGACGAACTGTGGGCCGGCACGCCGGCGCGCGGCGGTACGCTGCTCGGCGCGACGTTTCCGCGCGCGTACATCGATCCGAACCGCGCGGAAACGGACATCGACGCAACGCTGCTCGCCGAGCCGTGGCCCGAGCCGCTATCGCCGCAGCCGTACACGCAGCGCGGGATGGGGCTGATCCGGCGCGACGCGCTGCCCGGCGTGCCGCTGTACGACCGCAAGCTGTCGCTCGAAGCAGTACGCCACCGGATCGACGCGTACTACCTGCCGTACCGCCGCGCGCTCGCCGGCATCGCCGAGCCGCTGCACGCCGCGCACGGCGCGCTGTGGCATATCGACTGCCATTCGATGAAGTCGCGCGGCAACGCGATGAACGTCGACGCGGGCGCATGGCGGCCGGACGTCGTCGTCAGCGACCGGCGCGGCACGACCGCCGACCCGGCCTTCACCGCGTGGACCGCGCAGTGGTTCGCCGACGCCGGCTATCGCGTGCAGGTCAACGACCCGTACCAGGGCGGCGACCTGCTGACCGCGCTCGCCGATCCCGCGCGGCAGCGCCACAGCATCCAGATCGAATTCAACCGCGCGCTGTACATGGATGAGGCCGCGTTCGCGAAACACGCGGGCTTCGCCACGCTGAAGCGCTCGGTCGATGCGTATCTCGACGCACTCGCCGATTACGTCCGCACGCGCATCGCGCCGCAAGGAGACACCGCATGACGACCTATATCGTCGACGCCGTCGACAGCGCACTGAAGCTGCTGACCTACGTGGCCGAGCATCCGAACCTCGGCGTGACCGAACTCGCGTCGCAGCTCGGCATCAACAAGTCGCGCACGTACCGGATGCTGTGCACGCTCGAACTGCACCGCTTCGTCGTGCAGGACCCGCGTACGTCCACCTATGCGCTCGGCCCGCAGGCGTTCGTGATCGGCGTGGCCGCGTCGCAACAGAACGCGCTCGTGCGCGCCGCGCACCGGCACATGCTCGCGCTCAACCAGGCGATCAACGAGACCATCGTGCTGCGCGTGCGCGAAGGGCTCGAATCGGTGTGCGTCGCGCGCTGCGAAACGACGCACACGGTGCGCACCGTCGGCGCGGTCGGCAACCGCCGGCCGATCAATTTCGGCGCATCGGGCAAGGTGCTGCTCGCGTTCGCGCCCGACGCGGTGCGCGACGACTATCTCGCGCAACTGCGCCGAAACGGGCACGCCGACGATCCGGCGAAGCTCGCCGGCGAACTCGACGCGGTCGCGCGCAAGGGCTACGCGGTGAGCAGCGGCGAGGTGACGCCCGGCGCGGTCGGGATCGCGGTGCCGGTGCGCGACCTGACGGGCGCGACGGTCGCATCGGTCAGCGTGACGGGGCCCGAGGCGCGCGTGAGCCACGCCGACATTCCCGACTATCTCGAACGACTGCAGGCATGCAGCCTCGCGATTTCCGCCGAACTCGGCTACGTCCCGGCGCGCGCCGCGCTGCAACCGGCCTGACGGCCCGCTTCCTTCTCCGACGAGGATCCGATGTCCGCCTCTTCTCCGAACCCTGCCGGCGCACGCGCCGCCGACGCCACCACGCTCGCCGCACCGGCTGACGCAGCGACCCACGACGCGGCCGGCAATGCGCCCGGCGACGCATCGGCCCACGCCGGCCGCGCGCCGCATCCGCACGGCAAGATGCTGCATCCGGTCGTGATGATGCTGTGGGTGCTGGCCGTCGCGATCGCGCTCACGTGGATCGTCGATTCCGGCCGCTTCGAGCGCAACGGCCGGCTCGTCGTGCCGGGCACCTATCACGTGGTGCCGAAGACCACCGCGCTCGCGACGCTCGTTGCACCGGCGGTCAGCCACAGCACGCCCACGCATGCGATGCCCGCGAGCCTCGCCTCGGCATTCGTCGCGATACCGGAAGGATTGCTGAAGAACGCGCCGCTGATCGTGATGGTGATGTTCGTCGGCGGGATGTTCGGCGTGATGCGCCGCACCGGCGTGGTCGACGCGGGCATCGACCGGCTGCTGCAGCTCACCGGCAACAATGCGTACCTGCTGACACCGATGCTGATGATCCTGATCGGGCTCGGCAGCACGCTGCTCGGCTTCATCTCCGAGTACCTCGTGATCATTCCGATGGTGGTCGTCATCGCGCGGCGCCTGGGGCTCTCCGACCTGTTCGCGGTCGCACTGGTCGCACTCGCCGCGAAGATCGGCTATATCGCGTCGGTGACGAACCCGCTCGCGCTCGCCGTCGCGCAGCCGCTGGTCGGCGTGCCGCTGTTCAGCGGCGTCGCGCTGCGCGCGGCCGTGTTCGTCGTCTTCCTGACGATCGGCATCCTGTACCTGCTGCGCTACGTGCGCAGCACCGGCTATCGCGCCGGGCAGACCGCCGCCGGCCATGCCGCGCACACAACCGCGAAGCTGTCGCTGCGCCACAAGGCGACGCTGGTCGTGTTCGCCGCGGCGGTCGCGATGCTGATCTACGGCACGCGCGAACTGAAATGGGGCAACGTCGAACTGGCGGCGTTCTATACGTTCGTGAGCATCGCGACGGCCGTGATCGGCGGGCTCGATTCGCGCAGCGCGGCGGACGCGTTCGTCGACGGGATGAAGAACATGATTCTCGCGGCGCTGTTGATGGGGCTCGCCGCGTCCGTCGAACTGCTGCTGCAGAACAGCCTCGTGCTCGACACGCTGATCAATTTCTTCACGCGGCTCGCGGACGGGCAGTCGCCGGTGTGGGTCGCGAACGGGCTGATGGGGGTGCAGATGGTGCTCGACGTGTTCATTCCGTCGGTGTCGGGCAAGGCCGCGGTCAGCATGCCGATCATCGGGCCGATCGCGCAGCTGTCCGGCGTGAGCGGCCAGACGTCGGTGCTCGCGTTCGTGCTCGGCGGCGGGCTGACGAACCTCGTCACGCCGACGTCCGGAATGCTGCTCGCGTATCTGGCCACCGCGCGCGTCGATTTCGGCGCGTGGATCCGCTTCGTGCTGCCGCTGTTCCTGACGCTGCTCGCGCTGTCGTGCGTCGTGCTGACGTTCGCGGTGTGGATCGGGTATTGAGGTTCGCGGCAGGGTCTGCACAACGCGCGTGCTCTTCGCGGTGCGGAAAGCACGCCGCCGTCCGGTATCGATGGCCGCGGCGGGCATCGCCACGCGATACCGCCACCGAATACGCCGTTCAAGCCGCCTCGACCGCCCCACCAAACGCCCGCTCGTCGATCGCCTCGGCGAGCGTCGCGAACGCGGTCGCGATCTCGTCCTCCGGCACGCATGCATAGCCGAGCAGCAACCCCGACGCCGCACGTTCGCGATCCGCGTAATACCCCGACAACGGCCGCACGACGATATTGCGTTCGAGCGCGGCCTGCGCGACCGCGCGATCGTCGACGCCGTCCGGCAACTGCGTGACCAGATGCAGCCCCGCATCGCTGCCGAGCGCGTACAACGTGGTGCCGTAGCGCTGCGCGACCGCGTCGAGCAGCACCTCGCGGCGCTGCCCATATAACGTGCGCATCTTGCGGATATGCGACACGAAGTGCCCTTCCGCGATGAATTCGGCCAGCACCGCCTGCTGCAGCAATTGCCCTTCGCGATACAGCTCGGCGCTGGCGGTCGCGAAACTTTCCGCGAGCGGTTCCGGTGCAACCAGATAACCGACCCGCAGCCCCGGAAACAGCGTCTTGCCGAAGCTGCCGACATAGATCACCTGCCCGGCCGTATCGAGACCCTGCAGCGACGCGAGCGGCCGGCTGCCGTAGCGGAATTCGCTGTCGTAGTCGTCCTCGATGATCCAGCAGCCGTGCTGGCGCGCGTATTCGAGCAGCATCCGCCGCCGCGCGAGGCTCATCACCATCCCGAGCGGATACTGGTGCGACGGCGTGACGAGCATCAGCTTCGGCGGTTCGGCGAGATCGGCGGCCGATGGCGCGATGCCTTCGTCGTCGACCGGGATCGGCCGCGTCGTCAGCCCCGACACGTTCAGCACGCTGCGCACGCCCCAGTAGCACGGATCCTCGGTCCAGATCGCGTCGCCCGGGTCGGTCAGCAGCCGCACCGCGAGGTCGATCGACTGGTGGATGCCGGTCGTGATCACGATCTGCTCGGGCGTGCAGCGCACCGAGCGCGACGTGCGCAGGTAGTCGGCCAGCGCCTCGCGCAACAGCGCGAGGCCGCCGCCCGGCGCGTAGGTCAGCAGGTCGGGACGCAGGCGCCGCCAGTACTTGTTGTGCAGCCGCGTCCACACCCGCGCCGGAAATCGCGACACATCGGGCACGCCCGGCATGAACGCGCCGCCCTGCCGCTTCGACACGCCGGCGCCTTCGACGAGCCGCGTGCCGCGCGCGGACAGCCGCCGCGCGGAAGCTTGCACGAGCGCCGGGCGCGCGGCGGCCGCGTCGGGCGGCGCGCCGACGATCTCGTCCGGCGCGCTGTCGGCGACGAACGTGCCGCGGCCGGTCGCCGAGTTCACGTAGCCTTCGAGCGCAAGCTGTTCGTAAACCTGCGTGACCGTGTTGCGGGCGATCCCGAGCTCGGCGGCCAGGAGCCGCGACGACGGCACGCGCGTGCCGGCCGGCAGTTCGCGCGACAGGATCGCCTGTTGCAGCAGCCGGTGAAGCTGCCGGTAGATCGGCTGTTCGCCGCCGCGCACGAGGCGCTGCGCCAGCCAGTCCGACAACACGCTCGCGCGCATGATTGGCTCCTGAATATTTATTGAAATGGCTCTGATTGCCAGAGCCAAATGTGATTATAGTCGCCTCCATGGGCTGCCAACGCGGCCGTTTTTTATCCCACCGGACAGAACATCAAGGAGATGACCGTGAAGAATGCCGACCTGCAGGCCCGCAAGAACGCCGCCACCCCGCGCGGCGTTGGCGTGATGTGCGATTTCTACGCAGCCCGCGCCGAGAACGCGGAACTGTGGGATGTCGAAGGCCGCCGCTTCATCGATTTCGCCGCCGGCATCGCCGTGCTGAACACCGGCCACCGCCACCCGAAGATCGTCAAGGCGATCGCGGATCAGCTGAACAACTTCACGCACACCGCTTACCAGATCGTCCCGTACGCGTCGTACGTCGAGCTGGCTGAAAAGATCAACGACCGCGCGCCGGGCGATTTTCCGAAGAAGACCGCGTTCTTCACGACCGGCGCGGAAGCCGTCGAGAACGCGATCAAGATCGCGCGCGCAGCGACCGGCCGTCCGGGCGTCATCGCGTTCTCGGGCGGCTTCCACGGCCGCACGATGATGGGCATGGCGCTGACCGGCAAGGTCGCCCCGTACAAGCTGAACTTCGGCCCGTTCCCGGGCGACGTGTTCCACGCGCCGTACCCGAACGCCGTGCACGGCGTGACGACCGCCGACTCGATCAAGGCGATCGAGATGCTGTTCAAGGCCGACATCGATCCGAAGCGCGTCGCCGCGATCATCTTCGAACCGGTCCAGGGCGAAGGCGGCTTCAACCCCGCGCCGGCCGAGTTCGTACGCGCGCTGCGCAAGATCTGTAACGAGCACGGCATCCTGCTGATCGCCGACGAAGTGCAGACGGGCTTCGCGCGTACCGGCAAGCTGTTCGCGATGCAGCACTACGACGTGCTGGCCGACCTGATCACGATGGCGAAGAGCCTCGCGGGCGGCATGCCGCTGTCGGGCGTCGTCGGCCGTGCGGACGTGATGGACGCGGCAGCGCCCGGCGGCCTCGGCGGCACGTACGCGGGCAACCCGCTGGCCGTCGCGTCGGCGCACGCGGTGCTCGAGATCATCGACGAAGAGCAGTTGTGCGAACGCGCGACGCAACTCGGCGACGTGCTGAAGGCCAAGCTGAACGCGCTTCAGGCCGACGTGCCGCAGATCGCCGACGTGCGCGGCCCGGGCGCGATGATCGCGGTCGAGTTCCTGAAGCCGGGCTCGGGCGAGCCGGATGCGGAATTCACGAAGCGCGTGCAGACGCGTGCGCTCGAGCGCGGCCTGCTGCTGCTCGTGTGCGGCGTGTACTCGAACGTCGTGCGCTTCCTGTTCCCGCTGACGATCCCGCAAGCCGTGTTCGACGAAGCGCTCGTGATCCTCGAGGAAGTGCTGAAGGAAACGGTCGGCGTGCCGGCCTGAGTGTCCGTCGACTTCATCCACTGAATGCGCCGCCGCCGTCTTCATGACGGCGGCGGCCGTTTCATCCGTCCTTTTCGAAGCAGGTGATTCATATGAGCACGGTTCAGGAAACCCTGGCACTGAAAGACCCGTCGCTGTTCCGCCAGCAGGCATACGTCAACGGCGAATGGCAAGGTGCGACGAACGGCGAGACGTTCGAAGTCCGCAACCCGGCGACGGGCGGCCTGCTCGGCACGGTGCCGGCGATGGGCACCGCCGAAACGCGTCACGCGATCGAAGCCGCGAACGCCGCCTGGCCGGCGTGGCGCAAGAAGACCGCGAAGGAACGTGCGGTCGTCCTGCGCAAGTGGCACGACCTGATGATGGAAAACGCCGACGATCTCGCGTTGATCCTGACCACCGAGCAGGGCAAGTCGCTGGCCGAAGCGAAAGGCGAGATCGGCTATGCCGCCTCGTTCCTCGAATGGTTCGCGGAAGAAGGCAAGCGCGTGTACGGCGACACGATCCCGACGCCGGCGAGCGACAAGCGCATCGTCGTGACGAAGGAAGCGATCGGCGTGTGCGCGGCGATCACGCCGTGGAACTTCCCGGCGGCGATGATCACGCGCAAGGTCGGCCCGGCGCTTGCCGCAGGCTGCCCGATCGTCGTGAAGCCGGCCGAGGCGACGCCGTTCTCCGCGCTCGCGATGGCCGTGCTGGCCGAGCGCGCGGGCGTGCCGGCTGGCGTGTTCAGCGTCGTCACGGGCGACCCGAAGGCGATCGGCGGCGAGCTGACGTCGAACCCGATCGTGCGCAAGCTGTCGTTCACCGGCTCGACGCCGGTGGGCCGCCTGCTGATGTCGCAATGCGCGGCGACGGTCAAGAAGGTGTCGCTGGAGCTTGGCGGCAATGCACCGTTCATCGTGTTCGACGACGCGGATCTCGACGCGGCCGTGCAGGGCGCGATCGCATCGAAGTACCGCAACAGCGGCCAGACCTGCGTGTGCACGAACCGCTTCTACGTGCATGAAGCCGTGTACGACCAGTTCGCGCAGAAGCTCGCGGCAGCGGTCGGCCAGCTGAAGGTGGGGCGCGGCACGGAGCCGGGCGTCACGCAAGGTCCGCTGATCAACGAAGCGGCGGTGCTGAAGGTCGAGGCGCATATCGAGGACGCGCTCGCGAAGGGCGCGACCGTCGTGACGGGCGGCAAGCGCCACGCGCTCGGCCATGGCTTCTTCGAACCGACCGTGCTGACGGGTGTCACGCCGGCAATGAAGGTCGCGAAGGAAGAGACGTTCGGGCCGCTCGCGCCGCTGTTCAAGTTCGGCAGCGACGACGAAGTGATCCGCCTCGCGAACGACACCGAGTTCGGCCTCGCCGCGTACTTCTACAGCCGCGACATCGGCCGCGTGTGGAAGGTGGCGGAAGCGCTCGAATACGGGATGGTCGGCGTGAACACGGGCCTGATCTCGAACGAAGTCGCGCCGTTCGGTGGCGTGAAGCAGTCGGGCCTCGGCCGCGAAGGCTCGCACTACGGCATCGACGACTACGTCGTGATCAAGTACCTCTGCCTCGCCGTCTGACGGTTCAGGGCCCGGCGCTTCGGCGACAGGCCCTGACCGCCCGGCCGAAACCGGGCGGTCCGACGCGGGCCGGTACCCCTCTCCGCCGTGCCCGCGTCATCTTCTGCGTTAAGTCGGTACGCTCTAAGCCTGCATGCTCCGCGCAAGCGACAGCGGCAGCGAAGCCACTCTCTGCCGAACGGCATACCCCGCCAGTTTTCGTTCAAGTCTCATTTCTCGTTCACCAGCAAACCGCTAGATTGAGCGTTCCGCCTCGATCCTGTTTGCTCGCTCATGAACACCTCTCCTGACTGCCCGGTTCACACCTGCCCGGCGCACTGCGCCCCTCGGCCACTTCGTCACATTCGCCCCAGGCTCCACC
The DNA here is from genome assembly GCF_017104705.1 of Burkholderia sp. Se-20373. Classification (NCBI taxonomy): domain Bacteria; kingdom Pseudomonadati; phylum Pseudomonadota; class Betaproteobacteria; order Burkholderiales; family Burkholderiaceae; genus Burkholderia; species Burkholderia sp. Se-20373. The sequence continues at coordinate 78,277 of NZ_JAAGPH010000003.1, forward strand.
GATTCCCAAGGTGCATCATCGCCGCTCCGAATCAGGGAGCGCGCTCATGGCAGCTTCAAGGCCGGTTCGTTTCACTCCGCGCGGTTCTTCGTCCAGTCGCTCGCGAAGTCAGATCCGCGACCTGTTCGCCGGGCCGAGCGCCGGGGCGTTCAGCAACGCGCTGGCGATCCTCGGTGCACTCGGCATCATCGGAGGTGGTGGCCTGATCGGCCTCACCGGCCATCACATGGTACGACGTTTAAGTCGCAATCCGAACCAAAAATCGTACTCATCCCATATACAAAGAAAATACTTCCAGCCACTGTCTAGGGCTCGTCCACGCTCCAGAGTTTCAAGTCAATGAAAGAAGAGGAACACACCGACCGTCGACGTAGAAGGTGCCACGATCGACCAAGATGCGATGCATGCCCCGGAGTCGGCCGATCGGTTATTGACCCACTTCAATTGAGGACATAGCCATGAGTCGACGAGCGATCAGAAACGGCGACGCAACGACAACCGGTGGAATCGTCATCGCGGGCACTGCAAGCATATTCGTGAACAACAAGCACATTGCCTTAGACGGCGATAAAGCGACATGCGGAAACTGCGAGGGAATGTTTCCGATAGCAGGAAGCGCGGTATCCGTTGTCGGAGGCGGACGCGCCGTAGCCGTGGAGGGCGACGCGGTACTTTGTCCATGCGGGCAAAATCTTTTAGTCGCCGGCAGCGACTGCACGTTTTTCATTGGGGGCGGCGCCCATGGCTCGGCGTCCCCGTTCATCGGATATTCAGCATTCGCCCCCACTCGAAACGAGTCGGCATCAGGCATCCATGACGAACAATACGTGTTACGTGAGGCGGATAGCGGGCGACCGCTGGCGAATGTCCGATATCGGATTCGCCTATTAACCGGAAAGATATTCACCGGCGTGACAGACGCAACAGGCCACACGCAACGCGTCACATCCGAGTATGCGGAACCACTCAAGTTCGAAATTACGAGGAACGGCAATGTCGAATCCTGACGATGACTATGTGCTGGTACACGACACGGCCATGACGAACACACGGCCGGGTTCCAAGGTGTATGTCGATATCAACACGAAGCCGATATGCCCGAACGTGAGCAATGAAGAATTCAGAAAAATCGTGATGCGTGCTCGCGACGAAGCCGTCCGCCTGATTAATGCCCGCATTGCAGCGCTAGCAGGATGGGACGTGAACGAACAAGCACGCGTCACCACCTATTTTGGACGTGCTAACGCGCAGATTCGCAACACGTTATCGACCCGTCTTCCGCGATTGCGCTCCGCGATGCAGGAGTTAGTGCCAGAAAAAATTGTTCGATGGGACAGCGAAGCCAGCAGGAATTTATCTTGCGCAGTCGTACCTGACAGCGGCCAAAACCGTGCCGCCGTTTGCAAACCCGACTCCCATAAACGAGTCATCGCCATCTACTCATCATTTTGCAGCGACCCGTTTGGCGAGTTGTATCATGAGGCACAGATAAAGGTGTTGATTCACGAATGCACCCACTTCACCGACACGTTCGATTCAGATGATGCCATGTATGGCAACACCGAATTCGGGATGAAGATTTTCGCAATGAACAACCCGGATCTCGCTATTAATAATGCCGATAGCATTACTGGATACATAGCAACCTTTGACAAGACCATCGAGTAATGAACAGCAATTCCCTCAAATCCAGCGCTACAGCCTGTGCGCTCATTCTGTCGTCAATGCTATCGAACCTAGCGGTGGCATGCACGATAGGCGAGGAAGCGCAATTGCAACTTCCAGTCAACACGTCCACACTTTCCAATGCAGACAGAGTGACGATTGCTGATAGCGTTATCAAAGCAAAAAAATGGCCGAATGTCAAAATTCAAGCGATCATAATTTCGGGCGCCTTCGCTTCCGAGAAGAACATCGAAAAACTGAAGGAATTGCGCGGAGAAAGCATAAAGGAGTATTTAAAACTGCTTGGCATCAGCGTCGATCACATTTTGATCGACAAAAAGACATTTACTGATGAAATGATCACACGACGATCGGACGGCACAATAAAAACCAATCAGATCATCGTGGAATTTACGCCGATATGTGAAGGTAGCTGCGCATGGATGTGTGACGACCCTCGCGTGACGCCGCACAGCAAACTCATCGATCGATGATCGCGGAGCACTCGCGTCAGCGATGCTCTCCTTCCAACATGACGACAGTGTCGCGAGGCGCGATATCAACGATGGCCAAGCTCCTAGCCGCCGCCGCGCTCGCGTTGACCTGCGCACACACGGCGTTCGCATGCGATGGTCCATCGAACATGCCCGGTTGGGGTTTTGATGTTCGATTCGCCAAAATTCAAACGATATTTCTACCACCGAACTGGCGAAGCTTTCCGTATGGTCGAACGATATGCGCAATCGCTTCCCCACTGTCGACGTGGTGTCGATCGTTGGACTAGCGGAGCCAACGGAGAGAAAACCGGCAGTTCTCGCGCATCGACGTGCTACGACCGTTAAAGCCGCACTAGATCAATTTTCGATTCGAGGCGAACGAAATTCCATGATCGCCCGAATCTACAAGTTGCCGTTTCCCGCGAGCGAGTTTGACGATACGGGGCGGCGTGTCGAAATCACATTCGGTCCAGGATGCCCCAACCATTGTTGCCCGAACTTGAACCCGATACCGAAGGCGCAATGACTTTGCAGGACACCCCGCACCGGCCCGCGCAATGCGGGCCGCCGTTCTCCTGCCTCACCCTCCCCCCCTCCTCGCCGCTTTCACCGGACCGCGATCACCGCATCGGCTTTGGTCGAACGGCTTACCATCGTCATCAGGCCGCGCCACGCCCGCCAAGCCCGTCCTCTCGAACAAAACCGAAAAACAGAAGCCCTCGCGACATCGGCACACGCCTCCACCCACCAACCTTTCAAATTTGATACGATTCAATTTCATTTTGAAAGGTTTCGGGATGCCGGACCGACGGTGCCGGCGCCCGGCGCAAACGCGGTTCGACCGACTGCGCACCCGGCGCAAGCGGTCGTCGTCAGTCTTCGAGCCACGCTCAACGAGGATGCTGTTCATGGAAAGCCACGTAGGACCAACGTGCCTGCGCGCCCAACTCAAGCGGGGGCTGCTCGAGATCCGAGTCGACGCCGCCGCGCTGCCCCCTGCGAACCTGTTCGGTTTCGCGGAGCGCCGGAATCCCAAGCGAGCCTTCCTCTTCGTGTCCAAGGTCCTGGGCCGTCACATCCCGGTGCGCCCGTCGATCATGGCGGCCAGCTTCGAGCGCCTGGCGGCCGGCATTCCGGCGGACCTGCCCGGGCCGGTACTGGTGATCGGCATGGCCGAAACCGCGGTCGGCCTCGGTGCCGGCGTGCACCGCGCCTATCGTGCGGGCCGCCCTGACAGCGTGTACCTCACCAGTACCCGCCATCCGCTGGGTACCCGCGTCTTTGCTCGATTCGAGGAAGAACACAGCCATGCGAGCGCTCATCTGATCCACTGGCCGGTCGATCCCGAGATGCGTGACCTGATGCTGAAGGCGCGATCGCTGATCCTGGTGGATGACGAAGCCTCCACCGGCAAGACCTTCCTGAACCTGCACCGCGCACTGGTCGCAGCAGGCCTGAGCAACGTCGAGCGAGTGGTCACCTGCGTCCTGACGGACTGGACTGCCGGTGCCGCGCGTCACGCGATCGGGGAACCGGCCACCGCGGTATCGCTGCTGACCGGCTCCTACCTGTTCCACGAGGATCAGTCCGCGCCCCTCCCGGATATGCCGAACGTCGGCACCGTCGCCATGGGCGATTGGCCTCTCTCGCCCCGCAACGACTGGGGACGTCTGGGCGTCCGGGAGGTGGACGACACGCTTGCGCCGGACGTTCAGGTCCGGCCCGGCGAGCAAGTCATTGTCGTCGGTACCGGCGAGTTCGTCTGGCGTCCTTTTCTGCTGGCGGAACGCCTGGAGCGATCTGGCGCGGATGTCCACTTCAGCTCGACCACGCGGTCTCCCATCGCCCTGGGCCACGCGATCGAGCACGCACTGTCGTTCCCCGACAACTACGGCCTCGGTATTCCGAACTTCCTCTACAACGTGAGGCCCGGCCAGTTCGACCGGGTCCTGATCTGCACGGAAACCCCCGCTCAGGCACTCCCCGTGGAACTCGTCGACGCACTGAACGCAGAGGTGATTGTCGATGAGCGGTAACCGCCCCCTGGCATTCGTCGACCTCGACGACACCCTGTTCCAGACCGCCCGCAAGATGGCGGAAGGCGTCCCGCGCACGGCGGCCACGCTGGACGTGCACGGTCAGCCAAACGGCTTCATGGATCCGGTCCAGCACGCGTTCATCACGTGGCTGCTCGCCACCGCCGACGTCGTTCCGGTCACCGCGCGCAGCGTGGAGGCATACCGCCGCGTCATGCTTCCCTTCACCGAAGGCGCAATCTGCTCGCATGGCGGCGTCATGCTCCAGCCCGACGGGTTACGCGACCGAAGCTGGCACGGGCGAATGGTCGAGGTTCTCCAGAGCGCTCAGGAGCGACTGCCGGCACTGTGCGAGGCCACGCTGGCGATCGGCACGGAGCTCGGCTATTCACTCCGCGGCTGGGTCGTGGAAGAAGAAGGCTTGCGCCACTACGTGGTGGTCAAGCACAACGCGTCCGACGACGCGGTGCTCGCCGAGGTGCTGGCCGGAGTGCGGTCCCGGCGCATGGTGGACGGCATGCACGTTCACGCCAACGGCAACAACCTCGCCTTCCTGCCAACGGGGCTGGCCAAGCGTGCAGCCGTTCAGGAATGGTTGCGCCGCGACCGCGAGATCCACGGCGAGCGACCGGTCCTGGGCTTCGGCGACAGCATCACCGATCTGGGGTACATGGACCTCTGCCACATGTGGGCGACACCGGCGCGCAGCCAGCTTGCGAATTGGGTGACGGGGACGATCCATGGGTAATCGCCTCGCGGGCCTGAACACCGTCGGCAGCGGCAGCTATGCGCCCGACGATGTGCACGTCCTTCTGCAACACGTGCGGATGAGCGTCACCGACGTCGAGGAGAAGGAGCGTCTGATCCAGACGAATCAAAAACACTACTCGGAAATGATCGGCCTCGAGCAGGCGCCCAGCGACGTGCACCAGCACCTTTACGCCCGCGCGCTGGTGCAGAACGGCGCCCGCATGGCTTCGGAGGTGCAGTCCCTGGCGCTGGCGCTGAATGCCGCTTGCACCGGGCCGGGCATCGCGCTGGTCTCATTTGTGCGTGCGGGCCTCCCGCTTGGCGTGCTGCTGCGCCGGGCACTCGTGGAGATGGGGCGCGACGCCCGCCACTACGGGATCAGCATCATTCGCGATCGCGGGATCGACACGGTTGCGCTGGAAGCCATCATCCGGCTGCATGGCGCCGAAAACATCGTCTTCGTCGACGGCTGGACCGGCAAAGGTGCCATTTCAGGCGAGCTCGCACGGACCCTCGCGGACGACCCGCGCTTCCCCGCAGGTCCGCGCCTCGTGGTTCTGGCGGATCCTTGCGGCCGCGCGTGGCTGGCTGCCTCCGCGCAAGACTGGACGATTCCGTCCGGCATTCTCGGTGCGACCGTTTCCGGGCTGGTGTCCCGCTCCATCTGGCCGACTCGAGGCGGCCTGCATGGTTGCGTGGTCTACGAACACCTGCGCGAGCACGATGTCACGCGCGAGTTCATCGACAGGATCGACGCCGAACGTCGGGCGCTGGCAGGCGCCCGACCTGCCGCTCCATGGACCAACGATCAGCGACGGACGCTCCAGGCGTCCGCGGACGACGTGGTGTCCGCGCTGGCAACCCGCTTCGACATCGGCAACCTGAACCGCGTGAAACCGGGTATTGCCGAGGCGACCCGAGCGGTCCTGCGCCGTGTGCCGGATCGCGTGCTGGTACGTGACCGCCATGACAGCGACGTTCAGCTGCTGCTGCACCTCACCGAGCGCGCGGGCGTGACCGTAGAGGAAGCTGGCGCCGCTCTGGGGCCGTACTGCGCGGTCACCATCATTCAGAGCGCGAATTGATTAAATCCCTCTCTCCGTTCGCCCTCGGCGCGACGCTGTACATGCCGGCCACCCGCTGCGACATTCTGGACGTGGTTTCCGGCACCCGACTCCCTGAGCTGCGCTCGCTGGTGGTCTGTCTGGAAGACGCGGTGGCGACAATCGACGTCGACAGCGCGCTGGCGAACCTGCGGGCGCTCCTCACGAATATCGATGCCCGGGGCGGGCGCGTCGAATCCGGTCCCTTGCTGTTCGTTCGGCCACGTGATGCCGCGATGGCGGCGGTGCTGAACGACTGGCCGCTGATGAAGCACGTCGATGGGTTCGTCGTGCCCAAGTTGACGCTGCAGTCGCTTTCGTCGTGGGAGAACGCGGTCAGTCGTCCTGACCTGTACCTCATGCCGACACTGGAGACGGCCGACGTTTACGACCCGGGCGCAATGGTGGAGCTTGGCTCGGCCCTGAAGGCGAAGCTGAACCGACGCATCATCGCGCTGCGCATCGGCGGCAACGACCTGATGGGTTGCCTTGGTCTGCGGCGCAATCCGGCCACCACGCTCTACAGCACGCCCCTCAGCTACGTGATTCCCATGCTTGCCGGAATCATGGGGGCGCAGGGATTCGCCCTGACCGCGCCCGTCTTCGAACAACTCGCCACGCCCCATCTCCTGAACGAGGAACTGGAACTGGACATCGCTCATGGCCTGGTAGGGAAGACGGCCATTCATCCGAGCCAGATCCGCATCATTCAGGAGGCGCTGCGCGTGAGCCTCGATGACTTCAACTGCGCCAAGCTGATCGTCAACGATGCGGCCCCTGCCGTCTTCAAGCACAACGACGCGATGTGCGAGCCGGCAACCCACTACAAGTGGGCGGTCAACATCCTCGAACGCGCCAAGTGGCACGGGGTGAAGCCCACCGCCCCGAGTCATGGCGAGCATGGCGTCCGACTGGCGGAGGCCGGCTGATGCACGCGGAAATGCATGAGGCTGCCTCCAAAGGCGCACGGTCTACCGTCGGCAGACGCGATGTCGGCCGAGCAGCAGCGGCGACTTGCATCCGGACCGTGAGCGAGCGGCTGCCGCGCAAGACGAGTCGTGGCCACTCGTCCCCCGTGGGGCGGCCATCCCGCTCTCGGTTTGGCCAAGCCGGGACTCGGGCACGTGGCGCCGTCCGATCCCTCGCACGAACACTGAACATTCAAGATCAACAAGGAGCGTAAAGATGGCACTCACCCTGAGCAAGAATCAGAGCATCTCGCTGGAAAAAACCGCGGGCCGTGGCTTGACCTCGATCAGTCTGGGCCTGGGTTGGGACCCGGTAAAGCCCGGCGGCTTCTTCTCCAAGATGCTGGGCGGCGGCAGCAACGACATCGACCTCGATGCGTCCTGCATCCTGCTGGACGGCGACATGAAATCCGTCGACCTGGTCTGGTTCCGACAACTGGCATCCAGGGACGGCGCCATCGAGCACTCCGGCGACAACCTGACGGGTGAAGGCGATGGCGACGATGAAACCATCCACGTCGACCTGCAGCGCCTGCCGGGCACCATCCGGCACCTGGTGTTCACCGTGAACAGCTTCCGCGGTCAGACGTTCGACCAAGTCGAAAACGCCTACTGCCGCATCGTCGACGACGCCCAAGACAAGGAACTGGCGCGCTTCAACCTGGCGGAGAAAGGTCGCCACACCGGTGTCGTCATGGCCAGCCTCAGCCGTGGCGGCGGCGGCGGCGGCGGCGGCTGGGAATTCAAGGCGATCGGCCAGTCCACCCACGGCCGCACCGCGGACGATCTCGTCAATCTGGCGATTCAGGCGGTGCGAGCATGACGACACTGGTACCTGGCGGCAATGCGCCGGTGGCCACCGGCCAATTGCGCGTGGACATCCACTACGCGCCGATTCCCGGCGCAGAGATCGATATCTCCGCATTCGCGCTCACCGCTGCCGCGAAAGTCCGAGGCGATGGCGACATGTGCTTCTACGGCCAAACCAGTGTCCTGGGCGGCGCGGTTCAGTTGACCGCCACGACGGCCGGCCGGGCCACGTTCACCGTGGATCTCGCTCGGATCGACCCTGCCGTCGAGAAAGTCGCGCTCACCGCGACCATCGATGAGAACAAGGCGACCTTCGATCGCGTTTCGATGCTGGCACTCGCCGTGACGGGAGGGATCGAGGCGCAGATCCCGACTGCCGGGATGAAGGAGACTGCGCTGATCCTCGGGGAGTTTTACCGCCGTCAGGACGCGTGGAAGTTCCGCTGTGTCGCACAAGGCTTTGCCGGCGGCCTGGAGCCGCTGGCCAGGCACTTCGGCGTCGACGTTGCCGCGCCTTCCGGTAGCCCGACGCAGAGCCCTCCCGCGCCGCCCCCGGCGCCCGTACCGACGCCCGCGCTCGCACCGGTACCGCCCGGCGCACCGACGTCCACGATCCGGCTCAGCAAAGTCACGCTCGACAAATCACGCCCCAGCATCAGTCTGGAGAAGACCGCTGCCGGCTTCGGTGAAATCAAGGTGAACCTGAACTGGAACCAGGGTACGAGCGGCCTGCTCGGCGGCTTCCTGGGAAAACGCGGCGCCATCGACCTCGACCTGGGTTGCCTGTTCGAAATGCAGGATGGATTCAAAGGGGCCGTGCAGGCGCTCGGCAAGCGTTTCGGCGATCTGCGGGAGGAACCGTACATCCAGCTGATGGGAGATGACCGTACCGGCTCGGTGGCCGATGGCGAGTGGCTTCGCATCAATGGGCAACAGTGGAACAAGATCGAACGCATCCTGATTTTCGCGTTCATCTACGACGGCGCGCCGAACTGGAAGGCCACTGACGGCGTGGTAACCATTTTCGTGCCCGGCCAGTCCGACATCGAAGTTCGCATGAACGAGGAGGGAGGCCGCCACGGCATGTGCGCGATTGCCCTGCTTGAAAACGTGAACGGGGCCGTCAAGGTCTCTCGTCGAGTCGACTTCCATCCCGGACACGAGGAAATGGATCGTGCCTACGGCTGGGGAATGCGCTGGAAAGCAGGCTCCAAGTAACCATTGACCGGCGGGGCCGTCCGGCCCCGCTCACTGAGAGGAAACACATGCTCGACTGGCTGAAAACCAACGCGGCCAAAGCCCGCGAAACCTTGACCATCGAAGTCGCCAAATTCAAGAACCGGACGTTCATGGAGGCAACCGCCAATGCTTGCGCGCTGATCGCCGCCGCGGATGGCGAGATCAAGTCCGAAGAGAAGCTGAAGATGGTCGGCTTCATCAACAATTCCCCGGAATTGAAGGTCTTCAACCTGAGCGACGTGATCGCGGTGTTCAACGACGCCTGCGGCAAGTTCGAATTCGATTTCCAGATCGGCCAGGCCGAGGCGCTGAAGGCGATCGGCAAGATCAAGGGCAAGGACGGCGAAGCACGCTTGCTGGTGCGCGTGGCCTGTGCCATTGGCGCATCCGACGGCCATTTCGACGACAAGGAAAAAGCCGCTTGCCGCCTGATTTGCCTGGAACTCGGCTTGAACCCGGTCGACTTCGAACTGTAGGAAACCGAAACGTGGAAACGACACACATTGGCTTCCCGCCGTTGACCATGGCGGTATTCATCGGCCTGGCGCTGGCCGCCCTGGTGCTGGACATGGTGACCCACCGCGACGACAAGCCGATCACCCTCGCCCGGGCGTCCATCTGGTCGGTATTCTGGGTGGCCATCTCCGTTGCATTCGCCGGCTTCCTGTACGTGCAGCACGGCGCGGAAGTGGCCAGCCTGTTCCTGACCGGTTATGCGCTGGAGAAGGTTCTCTCGGTCGACAACCTGTTCGTCTTCATGGCGATCTTCGCGTGGTTCAAGGTCCCGGACGGCATGCGTCACCGCATCCTGCACTGGGGCATTATCGGGGCCATCGTCTTCCGTGGTGTCTTCGTCGTCATCGGTACCGGCCTGCTGGCATTCGGCCCGTGGGTCGAGATCGTCTTCGCGCTGATCGTGGCGTGGACCGCCGTCATGATGCTCAAGGGCGGTGACGACGATGACGAGGCGAAGGATTACTCGCAGCATCTTGCTTGCCGCTTCGCGAAAAAGCTCTTCCCCGTATGGCCCAGGCTGCACGGCCACAAATTTTTCGTGAGCCGCAAGCAGCTCGAGGCGGAAGCACGGACGGCCGAGCGGGACATGAGCCTGGCGGCCAAGGGCGGCCTGTTCGCTACGCCGCTGTTCCTCTGCCTGGTCGTGATCGAAGTGTCCGACGTCCTGTTCGCGTTCGATTCGGTCCCGGCGGTCATCGCAGTCAGCCGCGAACCGCTGATCGTCTACTCGGCGATGCTGTTCGCCATTCTTGGCCTTCGCACGCTGTATTTCGTTCTGGAAGCGCTGAAGCGCTACGTGGTGCATCTGGAAAAGGCCGTGGTCGTCTTGCTGTTCTTCATCGCGGCGAAGCTGGGCTTGAACGCGACCGACCATCTGTTCCACCACGGCATCAGCATCTCCCCGAACACCAGCCTGCTCATCGTCATGGTGGTCCTGGCAATCGGAATCCTGGCCAGCGTGGTCTTCCCGAACAAGGAAGAGGCGCGAGCCGAAAATCAGTAACCCGTCACAACCCAAAGGAGCTGTTTTCATGGCACTGACTCTTCAAAAAGGCGGCAACCTCTCCCTGTCCAAAGCCGACCCGAGCCTGACCCGAATCCTGGTTGGCCTCGGCTGGGACCCGCGCGCGACCGATGGCGCCGAGTTCGATCTGGACGCCAGCGCGTTCCTGCTGGGGGCCAACGGCAAAGTCCGCGGTGAAGCCGACTTCATCTTCTACAACCAATTGCGCAGCCAGGACGGCTCCGTCGAGCATACCGGCGACAACCGTACCGGCGCGGGCGACGGCGACGACGAAGTCGTCAAGGTCGACCTGAGCCGCGTTCCGGCCGACATCGACAAGATCGCCTTCACGGTCACCATCCACGACGCGGAAGCGCGCAAGCAGAACTTCGGCCAGGTCAGCAATTCGTTCATCCGCGTCGTGAACGAGACCTCCGGCGCCGAGGTGGTTCGCTACGACCTGGCGGAAGACGCCTCCACCGAAACCGCGATGATCTTCGCGGAGTTGTACCGCAGCAGCAGCGAGTGGAAATTCCGCGCCGTTGGCCAAGGCTACGCCGGCGGCCTGCGTGCCCTCGCCAACGGCTACGGCATGAACTTCTGAACGGTCTCCTCACCTGAACAAGGAATCACATCATGGCTGTCAATCTGTCCAAAGGCGGTAACGTCTCCCTGTCGAAAGAGGCCCCGGGCCTGAGCGATATCGTCGTCGGCCTGGGCTGGGACCCGCGCGTCACCGACGGCACCGAGTTCGACCTCGACGCCTCGATCTTCGTCACCGGTGAAAACGGCAAAGTGCTGAACGACGCCAGCTTCATCTTCTACAACAACAAGAAGTCCGCCGACGGTTCCATCGAGCACCTGGGCGACAACCGTTCCGGCCAGGGCGATGGCGACGACGAGCAGGTCAACGTGAAGCTCACGGGTCTGGCGGCCGACGTGAAGAAGCTGGTCTTCGCCGTCACGATTCACGATGCCGAGGCCCGCAAGCAGTCATTCGGCCAGGTCAGCAACGCCTATATCCGCGTCGTCAACAAGGCCGACAGCAAGGAAATCGCCCGCTACGACCTGTCCGAAGACGCATCGACCGAAACCGCCATGATCTTCGGCGAGCTGTATCGCCACAACGACGAATTCAAGTTCAAGGCAATCGGACAAGGTTTCACGGGTGGCCTGAAGCCGCTCGCAGAAGCCCACGGTGTGAGCATCGGTTAATCCGAAAGGCAGGAAAACTCCAGCCTGGCCGATCGCGCCGTTCAGTTCGCCACTGAACGGCGCGATCCACGCATGAGGCCGGTCGACATGCGTGAAGGCCAACGAGGCAAGCCACGCTCACCGAAACACGTTCACCGCCTCCACCAGCCGCGTCGCCTGCTGCTTCAGGCTCTCCGACGCCGCCGTGCTCTGCTCGACCAGCGCCGCGTTCTGCTGCGTGATGTTGTCCAGATGCACGACCGCCTGGTCCACCTGCGCAACCCCCGTGCTCTGCTCGGCCGTCGACGAGCTGATCTCCGCGATCAAATCCGACACGCGCTTCACCTGCGTGACGATGTCCTCCATCGTCTTGCCCGCGCCATCGACGATCCGTGCGCCCGATTCGACCCGCTCGACACTCGCGCCGATCAGCGTCTTGATCTCCTTCGCCGCATTCGCGCTGCGCTGCGCAAGCGCCCGCACTTCACCCGCGACCACCGCGAAACCGCGCCCTTGATCGCCGGCCCGCGCCGCCTCCACCGCCGCGTTCAACGCAAGGATGTTGGTCTGGAACGCGATGCCGTCGATCACGCCGATGATGTCCGAGATCTTCCGCGAGCTCGCGGTAATGTCGTTCATCGTCGCGACCACCTCGCTCACCGCCTGCCCGCCGCGCCCGGCCGCGTCGCTCGCCGATACCGACAACTGGTTCGCCTGCAGCGCCGTCTCCGCATTGCTCGACACGGTCGCCGTCATCTCGGCCATCGACGCGGCCGTCTGCTGCACGCTCGATGCCGCCTGCTCGGTGCGCGCGCTCAGGTCGTTGTTGCCCTGCGCGATCTCGTTGCTCGCGCGCTGCACGTTCAGCACCTGCTCGCTGACATCGTCGACGAGCCAGCGGAACATCAGCCCGAGCTGGTTGATCGTGCGCAGCGTCATCCCGATTTCGTCGACGCGGTTCATCCGCACGCCGCTGCGGCTTTCGCCGGTCGCCACGCGCAGCGCCTCGTCGCGCAACTGCATCAGCGGGCGCGCAATCTGTGCATCGAGCCACAGCCCCGCGGCAGCAGCCGCGCCGGCCGTCACGCCGGCAAATGCCGCGAGCCCGCCGCCGGCCAGCCCGCACGCCCAGCCGCCGGCCACCACGACCGGCGCGAGCACGCACAGCGACGCGTGGAGCCGCGCGCGCACCGACATCGTCTGGAACAGCGACGTGAATCCGGCCACGCCCTTGCGGACGATCAGCCCCTTGTGAAAATGCCGGTTGCCGGCGTGCCCTTCACGGAATTCCTTGTAGAGCGCCTCCGCAGCCGCGATCTCGTCGCGCGTCGCCTTCGTGCGCACCGACATGTAGCCCTTCGGCTCGCCGTTGCGCATCACCGGAATCGCATTCGCACGCACCCAATAGTGATCGCCGTTCTTGCGGCGGTTCTTCACGAGCGCGGTCCACGGCTCGCCGCCCTTGAGCGTCGCCCACATGTCGGCGAACGCCTCCTTCGGCATGTTCGGATGCCGCACGACGTTGTGCGGCTGGCCTTCGATCTCTTCGGGAGAAAATCCGCTGACCTGGATGAACGCCGCGTTCGCGTAGGTGATGTAGCTGTTCGCGTCGGTGGTCGACATCAGCGTCGCGTCATCGGGAAAATCGAATTCGCGTTGCGTGACGGGCTGGTTGTTGCGCATGGTGTGGAGCTCCGGGTAACGGATCTTGCGTCCGCTTGTCGATTGATTCGAGACGCCGCGCATGGCGGTCTGTCCGCATGCACGTTGGTCTTACCCCTGCGCTTTCGGCAAATTCCACGAAAACATTATGGTGTATTCGGGAAAATATGCATTAGAAATGAATTATCTTGTTTTTACTGAAAACATTGTTTACGGGTGAAACTAAACACCAATACAGGCAACGGTTTGGTTGATATTCGTCTGATGAGTTAACCTAATTCGCCCGAATTGATTAAAATCAAAAACGTGAAATCCTGAATACGAATATTTCTCGTTCGTCGTGTTTTCAATGAATCGAAAAACCTGAACGCGCATTGCGCGCGTCAATCCGGATGGTTTGATTGGGCGCGCACATCACGTGCGCGCCCCGACGATCACCGGAACACGTTCACCGCATCCACCAGCCGCGTCGCTTGCTGCTTCAGGCTCTCCGACGCCGCCGCGCTCTGCTCGACCAGCGCCGCGTTCTGCTGCGTGATGTTGTCCAGGTGCACGACTGCCTGGTCCACCTGCGACACGCCCGTGCTCTGCTCGGCCGTCGACGAGCTGATCTCCGCGATCAGGTCCGACACGCGCTTCACCTGTGCGACGATGTCCTCCATCGTCTTGCCCGCCTCGTCCACACGGCGCGCGCCCGATTCGACGCGCTCGACGCTCGCGCCGATCAGCGTCTTGATCTCCTTCGCCGCATTCGCGCTGCGCTGCGCGAGCGCCCGCACCTCACCGGCGACCACCGCGAAACCGCGCCCCTGTTCGCCCGCGCGTGCCGCTTCCACGGCCGCGTTCAGCGCAAGGATGTTGGTCTGGAACGCGATGCCGTCGATCACGCCGATGATGTCGGCGATCTTGCGCGAGCTGGCCGTGATGTCGCTCATCGTCGTGACGACCTCGCCCACCGCCTGCCCGCCGCGCCCCGCTGCCTCGCTCGCCGACATCGCGAGCCGGTTCGCCTGCAGCGCGGTCTCCGCGTTGCTGTCGACGGTCGCCGTCATCTCGGCCATCGACGCGGCCGTCTCCTGCACGCTCGATGCCGCCTGCTCGGTGCGCGCGCTCAGGTCGTTGTTGCCCTGCGCGATCTCGTTGCTCGCGCGCTGCACGTTGTGCACCTGCTCGCTGACGTCGTCGACGAGCCAGCGGAACATCAGCCCGAGCTGGTTGATCGTGCGCAGCGTCATGCCGATCTCGTCGACACGGTTCATCCGGACGCCGCGCCGGCTTTCGCCGGTCGCGACGTTCAGCGCCTGGTCGTGCAGCCGCTTCAGCGGACGCACGATCTGCGCATCGAGCCACAGGCCGGCCGCCGCCGCCGCGCCGACCGTCACGCCGGCAAACGCCGCGAGCCCGCCGCCCGCCAGCCCGCATGCCCAGCCCGCGCCAACGACCGCCGGCGCGAGCACGCACAGCGCCGAGTGCACGCGCGCGCGCACCGACATCGTCTGCGACAGCGACGCGATGCGCAGCAGCCCCGTACGGATCACCAGCCCCTTGTGGAACCGGCGCTGGCCGGCCTTGCCTTCGCGGAACGCGCGATACAAAGCGTCGGCTGCCTCGGACTCGTCGTGCGGCGCCTTCGTCCGCACCGACATGTAGCCTTGCGGCTCGCCGTTTCGCATCACCGGAATCGCGTTCGCACGCACCCAGTAGTGGTCGCCGTTCTTGCGGCGGTTCTTCACCAGCGCGGTCCAGGGCTCGCCGCGCCTGAGCGTCGCCCACATGTCGGCAAACGCTTCGCGCGGCATGTCCGGGTGGCGCACCGCGTTGTGCGGCTGGCCGACGAGTTCCTCGTTCGTGAAGCCGCTCACCTGCGCGAACGTCGTGTTCGCGTAGGTGATGATGCTGTCTGCGTCGGTCGTCGACATCAGCGTGACGTCGTCGGGAAAATCGAATTCCTGTTGGGTAACGGGCTGGTTATTGCGCATGCAAGGCTCCGAAAAGCGGATCTGACGTCCGCGTCGCGCTGACTTCACGCTCAGTAGCCGAAAAACGGTTTATCGCTTTACGACGGTCTTCATCTTACTGTCGGCATATTGGGGAAAAACCTTACCCTCTGATCGCATAAAATATTCAATTCGGCGGCCGCCATGATTTCGATCAAATAATCCGGCAATATTCGCTGCGCGTGTTCATCCCCATGTCACGCCGCACCGCCCAGCCACGCCGCATGGCACGCCAACGCCATCGGCCGTTGCACGCGGCGAAACGATTCCGTCTATCCTGCTCCATTCACTTGGCATTCGAATTCGATGAAAAAGGCATTGCACGAACTGAATCGGCTGTCCTGGAATACGGCGACAGTCGCGCATAACAGTCATAAAGGCGATCAGGCCGCGTTTTTCCGCGCGGGCGGCTCGACGCTCTTTCCGGAAGAACGCGAACTGCTCGGCGACGTCAGCGGGCTGCGGCTCCTGCACCTGCAGTGCAACGCGGGACAGGACACGCTGAGCCTCGTGCGCGACGGCGCGGACGCGACGGGTGTCGACATCTCCGACGAAGCGATCGCCTTCGCACGGCAACTGTCGGCCGATGCGGGCCTGCCCGCACGCTTCGAGCGCGCCGACGTGCTCGACTGGATGCCCGAGGCCGCCGCGCGCGGCGAGCGCTTCGATCGCGTGTTCACGTCGTACGGCGCGATCTGCTGGCTGTCCGACCTGCACGCGTGGGCCCGCGGGATCGCCGCGCTGCTCGCGCCCGGCGGCCGTTTCGCGATGGTCGAGTTCCATCCGTTCGCGCTGTATTTCGACGAACACTGGAAGCCGCACTACGACTATTTCAAAGGCGATGCGACCGAGGAGCCGGCAGGCGTCGGCGATTACGTGGCCGCCTCCGGCACGGGGCTCGGCGCGCAGCACGACCATCCGGGCGTCGTCGATTTCGCGAACCCGCATCCGAGCTACGAGTTCATGTGGGGCATCGGCGAAGTCGTGAACGCGCTCGTATCGGCCGGGCTCGCGCTCGATCGCCTGACCGAATATCCGTACGCGAACGGCTGGAAGGGCTTCGACGGCATGCGCGAACTGGACGGCCACCGGATGGTGCCGCCCGATCACATGCCGCGCCTGCCGCTGATGTATGCGATCGCAGCGCATCGGGAGGCCGCATGACGCGCCGCACCGCCGCCGAACGCGACGCACTGTCCGCCCGCCTGCTCACGCGCGACGACGTGCCGCTCGTGTGGACCATCGACCGGCGCGAGATCATCGAACACCTGTACGTGCTGCGCGACGGCGCGCTGCATCTGGTTCCCGATTTTTATGACGTCGCGGGCTGGCCCGACGGCGAAGCCGACCACTACACGCCGATCCTGCTCGACTGCCACGATCGCGGCGGCTGGTGCGTCGGCATGTTCGACGGCGCGCGGCTCGTCGCGGCGGTCTTCGTCGACAGCCAGCCGCTCGGCCCGCACGGCGACATGCTGCAGTTGAAGTTCCTGCACGTGAGCCACGACTGGCGCGGCTGCGGGCTCGGCGAGCAACTCTACCGCGCGGCCCGCGAGCAGGCGCGCGCGATGGGCGCTGCGCGCCTGTATGTGTCCGCGACGCCGTCGCAGAACACGATCGACTTCTACCTGCGGCTCGGCTTCACGGTCAGCACGTCGCCCGACCCGGCGCTGTACGCGCTCGAGCCGGAAGACATTCATCTGGAAGGACCGACGGCCTGACGCACCGGCGCGCGGGTGAAGCGTGGAATTTCCCGCTTTGCCGCGGCCGCTATCGGCCATCGCCGCATCACGGAGAGCGAAATTGCAGAACGAAGCGCAGCCGCAAGCCATGCCGAAGATCCTCGTCAGCCTGTGCGTGGTCGGTCATCCGGTCCGCTACAACGGCTCGGCCAGGACCGCCGCGCACGAGGCGCTCGAACGGTGGCAGCGCGAAGGGCGTCTCGTGCCCGTCTGCCCCGAACTGGCCGGCGGCTTCAGCGTGCCGCGCCCGCCCGCCGAAATCGCCGGCGGCGAATCGGGGCAGCGGGTGCTGGCAGGCGCCGCGCGCATCGTCGATTTGAACGGCACCGACGTGACGGCGCCTTTCGTGTCCGGCGCGCACACCGCGCTGGCCCTCGCACGCGCGCACGATTGCCGCTTCGCGATCCTCGCGGACGGCAGTCCGTCGTGCGGCAGCACGTTCATTTATGACGGGAGTTTCGAGAACCGGCGCCATGCGGGCGCCGGTGTCACGGCGGCGTTGCTGCGCGAGCACGGCATCGAAGTGTTCGCGGACACCGAGATCGACGCGCTCGATGCGCGCCTCAAGCAGTTGTCGCAGGCCGGTTAACGACGATGCGCGGTACGAGAACCCTCGTGCCGCGCATCGATTCGGATCGGGCGAAGCGGCGCATGCGCTGCCGCTTCGCCATGTGTAACTCAGGTCAGACGCGCTCGATCGCGATCGCGATGCCCTGGCCGACGCCGATGCACATCGTGCACAGCGCGAAGCGGCCGTTCGTGCGATGCAGCTGATACATCGCGGTCGTCACGAGACGCGCGCCCGACGCGCCGAGCGGATGGCCCAGTGCGATCGCGCCGCCGTTCGGGTTCACGCGAGGATCGTCGTCGGCAACACCGAGCATGCGCAGCACCGCGAGACCTTGCGACGCGAATGCCTCGTTCAGCTCGATCACGTCGAACTGGTCGATCGTCATCCCGAGCCGGGCGAGCAGCTTCTGCGTGGCCGGCGCGGGGCCGATGCCCATCACGCGCGGCGCGACGCCGGCCGTCGCGATCCCGAGCACGCGTGCGCGCGGCGTCAGGCCGAAGCGCTTCGCGGTTTCCTCGTTCGCGAGCAGCAGCGCGGCGGCGCCGTCGTTGACGCCCGACGCATTGCCGGCCGTCACCGAGCCGTCGGGGCGCACGACGCCCTTCAGCTTCGCCAGCGTTTCGAGCGACGTCTCGCGCGGATGCTCGTCGCGCGACACGACCA
Source organism: Burkholderia sp. Se-20373 (assembly GCF_017104705.1). NCBI lineage: Bacteria > Pseudomonadati > Pseudomonadota > Betaproteobacteria > Burkholderiales > Burkholderiaceae > Burkholderia > Burkholderia sp. Se-20373. The sequence goes on from NZ_JAAGPH010000003.1 coordinate 96,693, forward strand.
GCGGATCGCCCTTCTTCTGGGCAATCGTGACCGCGACGATTTCCTCGGCGAGCGTGCCGTCCTGCTGCGCGCGCGCGGCCTTCTGCTGGCTGCGCAGCGCGAACAGGTCCTGGTCGGCACGGCTGATGTCGTAGTCGACCGCGACGTTTTCGGCCGTCTCGGGCATCGAATCGACGCCGTGCAGCTGTTTCATCAGCGGATTGACGAAGCGCCAGCCGATCGTCGTATCGTAGATATCGGCCTGGCGCGCGAACGCGCTCGCGGCCTTGCCCATCACGAACGGCGCGCGCGTCATGCTCTCGACGCCGCCCGCAACCATCAGCGCGGCCTCGCCAGACTTGATCGCACGGGCGGCCACGCCGACCGCATCCATCCCGGAACCACACAGGCGGTTGATCGTCGAACCGGGCACGCCCTGCGGCAGCCCTGCGAGCAGCGCCGACATGCGCGCGACGTTGCGGTTGTCCTCGCCGGCCTGGTTCGCGCAGCCGTAGATCACGTCGTCGATCGCCGTCCAGTCGACGTCGCGGTTGCGCTCGACGAGCGCCTTGAGCGGCACCGCGCCCAGATCGTCGGCGCGCACGCCGGACAGTGCACCGCCGTAACGCCCGATCGGCGTACGGATCGCATCACACAGAAAAGCTTCGGTCATCAGTGTCTCCGGTCCCAGGACAGGCTGGGGGAATGAACAGGGCGCGCCCCTTGCATTACCCGTCGGGATGCGCTTAAATGTTCTATATACGAACATAAGATCGTGTATCGAACGTTCAACACATCATAGGGAGTGCGGGGACGACCTGTCAAGCGCGCGGTCCGCCGCGCGGTTGGCGTGTCAGGCCCCATGCGCTATCTTCTCGGCTGCACGATATTCCAGGCGCTCATGACAACCGAAGACACTCAGACGAAACCCGGCGACTCTTATGTCCAGTCGTTCGCGCGCGGCCTCGCGGTGATCCGCGCATTCGACGCGGCGCGCCCGGAGCAGACGCTCACCGAGGTCGCCTCGGCCACCGGGCTCACGCGCGCGGGCGCGCGCCGGATCCTGCTCACGCTGCAGACGCTCGGCTACGTCGAGGCCGACGGCCGGCTGTTCCGGCTCACGCCGAAGATCCTCGAGCTCGGCTTCGCGTACCTCACGTCGATGCCGTTCTGGAATCTCGCCGATCCCGTGATGGAGCAGCTGTCCGCGCAGATTCACGAAAGCTGCTCGGCGGCCGTGCTCGACCGCACCGAGATCGTCTACGTGCTGCGCGTGCCGACCCGCAAGATCATGACGATCAACCTGTCGATCGGCAGCCGGCTGCCCGCGTACTGCACGTCGATGGGCCGCGTGCTGCTGTCCGCGCTCGACGACGCCGAGCTCGACGAGACGCTCGCGCAAAGCGGCATCCGCGCGCATACGCCGCGCACGATCACCGACCTCGGCGAACTGAAGGCGGCGATTGCACAGGTGCGCCAGCAGGGCTGGGCCGTGGTCGACCAGGAACTCGAGGTGGGCCTGATGTCGCTGTCCGCGCCGATCCGCAACCGTCGCGGGCAGATCATCGCGGCGATGAACATCAGCGGCAACGCGCAGCGGCATACCGCGAAGCAGATGGTGAAGGAGTTTCTCGGGCCGCTGCAGCAGGCCGCGCAGACGGTGTCGGAGCTGGTGGCACGGCGGGGGTGAACAACGGGCCGGCATGACGTGCGGCTTCCCGAATAACCGGGGCAACGACGCATCCGGCTCGATTGTCGTATCAGCGATACGACAATCGAGCAAAAAAAACGGGCAGCCCAGGGCTGCCCGTATCAACTCCACTTGATTACAACGTTCTTCTCACGGAACACGGAGCGAACTCCGCGCCGCACAATTTAGTGACGCACCGACACGCGGTCAATTTGACAAGAACGAAACCGCGTCGCACACGGGTAGGACACCGCGCCGCTCACGCGCCGAGCAACATACCCTTGCGCACCGGCACCGTGCCCGTCACGCGGCCGAGCGGCGCACCCGCCGTGACGAACCGAATCGCGCGGCGCATGTAGAACACGCCGTCGGTGCCGCTCGAGATCGTCGTGACTGCATCCGTCAGCGGATCGACGATGTCGAACAGCGGATCGCCGGCGCGGATCGTCGCGCCGACCGCCGCGCGGTGCACGAGTATCCCGCTCACCGGCGCATGGAACTGCTCGCTGCCGGCCAGCGGCGTGGCCGGCGCGGCGAGCGGCGGTAGCGGCTTGCGGTCGCCCTGCACCGCGCCGCGCCAGACGAGGTAGTCGACGAGCGCATCGGCATCGCGTTCCGCATAGTCGTACGTCACGTCGCGCTGGCCGCGGCACTCGACCGTCACGGCCACGGTGCCGGCCGCCATCGGCGTGCCCGCCGGCAAGTGCTGCCGCAATTGCGACCACAGCAGGTGATGCGCATCGTCGAACGCATGCCCGCCCGAATCCTCGGCAAGCAGCGACACCTCCGCGCCGAGATAGCGCGCGAGCGGCTCGACTTCCGGCCAGGCGGTATCGCTCGTGTACACGTGCATCACCGCTTCGAGCGAGCAATGCAGGTCGATCACCACATCAGCGTCGAGCGACAGCTTCAGCAGCGCGAGCTGCAGCGCATCGAACTCCGTGCGCGGCACGATCTCGTCGAGCGCCGCACCGACGCACTCGCGCACGATCGCACGATTGCGTTCCCCGTCGTCACCGAGCCGGTCGCGCGCATGCGCGGCGATTTCCGCGAGCGGCAGGAAGCCGCGATTGAAGTTGCGCCCGCTCGCGAGATCGAAGCGGCCGATGAATTGCCCGAGCAGATGATGATTGAGGCCGACCGGGTTCGCGACCGGCACGAGCACGATCTCGGCCGCGAGCCGGCCGTCGGCATCGAGCTGCGCGAGACGCTGCTTCAGCACGAACGCCGCAAGCATCGCGGGCGTCTCGTCCGCGTGCAGCGCGGCCTGCAGGTAGATCTTGCGGCCGGTGTCGGCCGGCCCGAAATGAAAGCTCGTCAGCGTGCGCTGCGTGCCGATCGACGGCGACAGGAGCGGCGTGGTGCGAATCTGCATCGATGGTCTCGAACGAAATGAAAACGAAGAAGCCGGTGAAACGTCGAGGTGGCGCGGCGCTCAGTCGCCGTACGGGTTGAAGTCGAAATACTTCTTCGCGATCCGGTCGTACGTGCCGTCCTTCAGCATCGACGCGATCGCGCCGTCGATCGACGCCTTGAGCGCCTTATCCGACTGCCGCAGGCCGATGCCGACGCCGCGATCGCCCAGGTCGAGCGGTGCGCCGACGAACGCGAAGCCCTTGCCCTTCGGCGTGCGCAGGAAGCCGTAGTCGGCTTCCACGGTGCCGAGCAACGCCGCGTCGAGGCGGCCGTTGACGAGATCGGCGAACACGTCGTCCTGGCTCTTGTACGGCATCACGCCGACACCGGCCGGCGCCCAGTGCGCGAGCGCCCACGATTCGAACTGCGTGCCCGACTGCACGCCGATGCGTTTGCCCGCAAGCGATGCGGTCGTATTGTCGACGCCGCTGCCGGGCCGCGCGACGAGCCGCGACTTGAAGCGGAACAGCTTCGACGAGAACAGGATCTGCTTCTCGCGCTTCTCGGTGATCGCCATCGACGACAGGATCGCGTCGATCTTGCGCGCCTGCAGCGCGGGAATCATCCCGGAGAATTCGAGCTCGACCCACTGGCAACGCAACTGCGCGCGACGGCAGATCTCGTTGCCGAGATCGACGTCGAAGCCCTTCAGGCTGCCGTCAGGCGCCTTCGAATCCATCGGCGGATAGGTCGGATCGATACCGAGGCGCACGGGGCGCGCATCGAGTGCGTGCGCGGCGCCGGCCGCGAACGCAAGGCACAAGGAAACGAGCAGAAGGAGAGTACGTTTCATGGTCGACGAAGGGCGGGACGATGGGCAAGCGGCACGAGCCGGACTGCCTGCGATCGTAGTGCGCACGCGCCGCCGCCGGAATCGCCCGCTGCCTTATCATGATCACTTTTCCCGATCACCGGCCCCGCGCTTGCCCATGGCGTTCACGCTCTCCCAGCTCCGCATCTTCCAGGCCGTCGTCGAGCATGGCAGCCTGCGCGCCGCCGCACGCGCGCTCGATCTCGCGCAGAGCGGCGTCACGCAGCAGCTGCAGAGCCTCGAGGCGACGCTCGGCGCGACGCTGTTCACGCGCACCAATCGCGGGATCGTGCCGACGGCCGTCGGCCAGCGGCTGCTCGCGCGCTCCGGGTCGATCCTCGGCGAATGCGAGCAGGTCGAGCGGGAAATCCGGCAATTGAGTGGCGCGTACGAAGGCACCGTCACGCTCGGCCTCGTGGCCGAGCCGCTGATCGATGCGTTCGCGCCGGTGCTGAGCGCGTTCCGTGCGCGTTTCGACAAGGTCGACGTGCATCTGCGCACCGGCACGTCGCGGATGATGATCGGCTGGCTGCGGGAAAGCGCGGTCGATTTCGCGATCGCGCTGGTCGCGAAGCAGACCGACACGACCGATCTCGCGGTCACGCCGCTGCGTGCTTCCGCGCCGGTGGTCGTGTGCCGCAACGGGCATCCGGCCATGCATGCGCAATCGCTCGCCGAACTGGCCGATTACGCATGGGTGTCGACACGCTCGCCGAACCTGAGCGCGGATCCCGTCGTCAACCGGCTGCTCGCGTACTTCGACGCGCACGGCCTGCCGCCGCCCAAGATCCTCGCCACCGTCGAAGGGATGTTCGAGACGCTGCAGCTCGTCACGCAGACCGATTGCCTGTCGCTCGAAACCGAAGCCGTGACGCGGCACGGGCCGTTTGCCGGCGCGCTCGCGAAAGTGCCCGTGCGCGAGCAGGCCGAATCGCAGGACATCTGCCTGCTGCAGCGCGCGGCCGTGCCGCTGACGCCCGCCGCGCAGGAACTCGCGACGATGCTCGCGTCGTACCTGAGGGTGGTGCGCGGGCGGTAAGCGCGGATTGCGGCTTGCCGCTCGCCGCCAGTCGTGCTGTGCTACGACGCGTGTCAGTCGATCGAATCCCCCGCCGTTTCGCGCAGCATCGCCACCGCGATCAGCGACAGCACCACGCAGGCGGCCACGTAGCCGGCCGGCGCGAGCTTGCTGCCGGTCGTCTTCACGAGCCAGGTCGCGATCAGCTGCGCGGTGCCGCCGAAGATCGTCACCGCGAGCGCATACGCGATCGAGATGCCGGTCGCGCGCACGTGACGCGGCAGCGACTCGCACATCAGCGCCATTTCCGACGCCGAGCCGAGCGAATAGAACAGCAGCATCAGCGCGGTCAGCGGCAGGATCACCGACAGCGTCGGGTGATGGTTCATCAGCCAGAACGCGGGGAACAGCAAGGCGACCAGCACGCCGCGGCCGACGAAGATCGGCAGGCGCCGGCTGCCGAGCCTGTCCGACAGCCAGCCGAACAGCGGGCACGTGACCAGCATCACGCAGCCCGACGCGACGCCGACGAACATCGACAGCTTCATCGGCAGGCCGAGCGTGTGGATCGCGTAGGTCGGCATGTAGAACGTCAGGATGTAGGTCGACACCGTACCGCCCATCACCGTGAGCATCAGCAGCAGCACCGTGCGCGTGTGCTTCGAGAACAGCTCGTGCAGCACGCCGCGTTCGATGCCGTGATGGCTGTCGCCGGGCGCATCGTCGGCGAGCCGGCGGCGCAAGAACATCCCGACCGGCGCGATCAGCACGCCGACGAGAAACGGCAAGCGCCAGCCCCAGCCTTCCAGCGCATCCTTCGTCATCGTGTTCGACAGCAGCGCCGCGAAGCCCGAGCCCATCAGCGCGGCGCCGCCCTGCGTCGCGAGCTGCCAACTCGCGCGGAACGCGCGGCGCGACGTGCCGCCCTGTTCGAGCAGCGTCGATGTCGCCGCGCCGAATTCGCCGCCCTGCGAGAAGCCCTGCATCAGCCGCGCGAACACGACCAGCAGCGGCGCGGCCACGCCGACCTGCGCATACGTCGGCGCGATCGCGATCAGGCCCGTGCCGAGCGCCATCAGCATGATGGTCAGGTTCAGTGCGGCCTTGCGCCCCTTGCGGTCCGCATAGACGCCGAGCACGACGCTGCCGAGCGGCCGCGTGAAGAAGCCGGCGGCGAACGTCGCGACCGACAGCAGCAGCGACGTGGTCGGGTCGCTCGACGGGAAGAACAGCTTGCCGATCAGCACCGCGAAGAAGCCGTACACGGTGAAATCGAAGAATTCGAGCCAGTTGCCGATCACGGCCGCGGCAATCGCACCGCGCCGCGTGACGGCAGGCGTGCTGCGCGTGTCGGTGACGGTGGCTTCGGCCGGGCCAGGGTGCAGCGCGAGATGGTCTTTCTGCATCGCTATCCTCTACTCTGAATGCGGCCGGAAGCGCCGGCCGCTCGCCCCACCGTCGGCATTACTGCCCCAGGTAACGCTCCACGAGACGCGTCCAGTACGCCGCACCGATCGGCAGGTTGCGATCGTTGAAGTCGTATTTCGGGTTGTGCACCATGCAACCGTCCTCGCCTTCGCCGTTGCCGAGCCGCACGAACGAACCCGGCCGCTGCTGCAGCATGAACGCGAAATCCTCGCTGCCCATCAGCAGGTCGGTCTGCTCGACCACGTGCGCGTCGCCCACGAGTTCGCGCGCCACCTGCGCGGCGAAATCCGTTTCGGCATCCGTATTGACGACGACCGGATAGCCTTCGATGTACTCGACGTTCGCGCTCGCGCCGTAGCTCGCGGCCTGCGTTTCGGCCAGCTCCGTGATGCGGCGCTTGAGCAGCGCGCGCACGTCGGGGCTGAATGAGCGCACGCTGAGTTCGAGACGCGCGCCGTTCGGGATCACGTTGTTCGCGGTGCCCGCATGCATCGAGCCGACCGTGACGACCGCCGGCTGCGCGGGGTCGACGTTGCGCGCGACGATCGTCTGCAGCGCCATCACGATGCTCGCCGCCACGACCACCGGGTCGACCGTCAGGTGCGGCCGGGCCGCGTGGCCGCCGACGCCTTCGATCGTGATGATCGCCTTGTCGCCGGCCGACATGAACGGGCCGCGCCGCGTCAGGAACACGCCGGGCGCCGCGCCCGGATGGTTGTGCATGCCGAACACCGCGTCGCACGGGAAGCGCTCGAACAGGCCATCGTCGATCATCTTCTTCGCGCCGCTGTCGACGCCGTGCTCTTCCGCCGGCTGGAAATACAGGTGCACGGTGCCGGAGAAATTGCGGGTCTTCGCGAGATGCTGTGCGGCGCCGAGCAGCATCGTCGTGTGGCCGTCGTGGCCGCACGCGTGCATCTTGCCGTGCGTGCCGCTCGCGTAGGGCAGCCCCGTCGCCTCGATGATCGGCAACGCATCCATGTCGGCGCGAATGCCGATGCTGCGCGTGCCGTCGCCCACGCGCAGCGTACCGACCACGCCCGTCTTGCCGACCCCGCGCGTTACCTGCCAGCCCCACTGTTCGAGCTTCTCGGCGACGAGCGCGGCCGTGTCGTGCTCCTCGTACGCGAGTTCGGGGTGGTGATGGATGTGGTGACGGATCTCGCGCAACCCGCCAGCGGCGGGCATCAGATCCTCGACTTCGGTGAATCGGGTATCGGTGGACATCAAGGGGCTCCGGCTGTTTGGTCTACGCCCGCAACGGGTGCGTGCGGGAAAGCGAGCCACTATAGCGAGCCGATATCGGTTCAATAAGATGCGGAATTTTTCACCGTGATAAGATTATTTAATCAGGGTTAGTACGGGCATGGCCCGCCGGATCCACCTCATCGAACGTGATCGCCACGCGGCCCGTTGATTTTTGAGACGAACGGTCTATTATTCGCACATGGACGTTCGAACTGATCCGCCTCGCCGCCGCGGCAGGCCACCGAAGCAGCACGAGGACCTCGTCGCCACGCGGGACATGCTGCTGCGCTCCGGGCTGGAAGTGCTCACCGAGAAGGGCTTTTCGGCGACCGGGCTCGACGAGATCCTCGGGCGCGCCGGCGTGCCCAAGGGCTCCTTCTATCACTACTTCGACAGCAAGGAGGCGTTCGGCCTCGAACTGATCGACCGCTATGCCGACTTCTTCGCGCGCAAGCTGGACCGTCATTTCAGCGACCCGGCGCGCTCGCCGCTGCAGCGCGTGCGCGCATTCGTCGACGACGCCCGGGACGGCATGGCCCGCTACGCCTACAGCCGCGGCTGCCTGATCGGCAACCTCGGGCAGGAAATGGGCGCACTGCCCGAAAGTTTCCGCGCCCGCCTGCGCACCACGTTCGAAGACTGGCAACGCCGCCTCGCCGAATGCCTGACCGCCGCGCAGCAAGCCGGCGAACTGGCCGATTCGGCCGATCCCGCCGAGCTGGCCGCATTCTTCTGGATCGGCTGGGAAGGCGCCGTGCTGCGCGCGAAGCTGGAGCGCAGCGACGGGCCGCTCGTGCTGTTCGCGCAGTTTTTCTTCAATGGACTGCCGCGCCGCTGAATTTTTTTGCCATTAACTAGACGATCGGTCTAGAAAGGAGGACACATGTTTCAAGGCATCGTGATCGACAGGCATGAAACCGGCCAGCAGGCCCGGCTCCAGACGCTGGACGACGCGCAGTTGCCCGCCGGCAACGTGACGATCCGCGTGGGCTATTCGACGCTGAACTACAAGGACGGGCTGGCGATCACCGGCAAGAGCCCGGTCGTGCGCAAGTTCCCGATGGTGCCGGGCATCGATCTGGTCGGCGAAGTCGAAGCGAGCACGCACCCGGATTACCGCCCCGGCGATCAGGTCGTGCTCAACGGCTGGGGCGTCGGCGAAACGCATTGGGGCGGCCTCGCGCAGAAGGCTCGCGTCGACGGCGACTGGCTGGTGCCGCTGCCGTCCGCCTTTTCTCCGCAACAGGCGATGGCCGTCGGCACGGCGGGCTACACCGCGATGCTGTGCGTGATGGCGCTGGAGCGACACGGCGTGCGCCCGGACGACGGCGAGATCGTGGTGACCGGCGCGGCAGGCGGGGTGGGCAGCGTCGCCACCGCCATCCTCTCCAAGCTGGGATATCGCGTGGTCGCAGTGACGGGCCGCCCCGCCGATGCCGACTACCTGCGGCAGCTCGGCGCGGCGGAGATCCTGGAGCGATCGCAATTCAGCGAGCCCGGCAAGCCGCTGGGCAAGGAACGCTGGGCCGGCGCGGTCGACGTGGCGGGCAGCCACGTGCTCGCCAACGTGTGTGCGACCACGCGGTACCGCGGCGTCGTGACGGCCTGCGGCCTCGCTGCCGGCATGGATTTCCCCGCGACCGTCATGCCGTTCATCCTGCGTGGCGTCACGCTCGTCGGGATCGACAGCGTCATGTGCCCGCGCGCCGATCGGCTGGAAGCATGGCGCCGGCTCGCGGCCGACCTCGACGTCGAGAAGCTGGGCGCGATCAGCCATCAGGTCGGCCTGGGCGACGCCATCCCGCTTGCGGGGGAATTGATCAACGGCAAGGTTCGCGGGCGTATCGTGGTCGACGTCAACGCGTGACGCCGCCGACGACCACCCGCGCTTCTTAATTCGGACGGCGGCTCGCGCATCGAGTGCGCCCGTTCCACGTTATCCAGGAGACCACATGACCGCCTCAAACACCGCCCCCATCAGCCGCTTTCCCGTGCCCGCGCTCGAAGACTTGCCCGAGGACATTCGCGAACGCATCGCGGCCGTCCAGGAAAAGTCGGGCTTCATCCCGAACGTATTCCTGACGCTGGCGCATCGCCCGGACGAGTTTCGCGCGTTCATGGCGTACCACGACGCGCTGATGGACAAGCCGGGCAATCTCAGCAAGGCCGAACGTGAAATGATCGTCGTGGCCACCAGCGCCGTGAACCAGTGTCAGTACTGCGTGATCGCGCACGGGGCGATCCTGCGGATTCGCGCGAAGGACCCGCTGATTGCCGACCAGGTCGCCGCCAATTACCGCAAGGCCGATATCACCGCCCGGCAGAAGGCGATGCTCGACTTCGCGATGAAGGTGTCGCAGGCCGCGCATCTGGTTGGAGAAACGGACTTCGACACGCTCAAGTCGCATGGTTTCATCGAAGAAGACGTGTGGGACATCATGGCGATCTCGGCGTTCTTCGGCATGTCCAACCGCATCGCGAACGTGACGAACATGCGGCCGAATGCGGAGTTCTACGCGCTGGGGCGCTGAACACATACCACCCACCCTCGGGGACGCGGCGGCCGCGCCCCTATCGACTGCGGTAAACGACGCCCTCGCCCGGCGTCGGCGCCGCATCGGCCACCTCATCGAAACGCTCGCGCGCTTGCGCGATCGGCTGCTTGTTTTGCTCCGCCCACCTGACGAGCGTCATCACGGGCTCCAGCAGCGTTGCGCCGAGGGGCGTGAGCGCATAGTCGACGCGCGGCGGAATCGTCGGGAACACCGTCCGCGTGACCAGCCCGTCGCGCTCCAGCCCGCGCAATGACAGCGTCAGCATGCGCTGCGAAATCCCTTCGATCTCGCGTTTCAGCTCGTTGAAGCGCCGCGAACCGTCGTTCAGCGTCGCGATGATGTAGAGGCTCCACTTGTCGCCGATGCGATCGAGGATCTGGCGGGTCGCCTGGCAGCCGTCTTCGCTGGGTCGGGGCATGGTGGCAGGAACATCGATGTGACTGGGGCACAAGCCTGTGCGTTCTTGTGGGGCCCGGGCGCGAACCCTAGCATTCCACATGCATTTCGGTAACTCAGTCATTAAAAGTTACCGGGTTCTCATCTTATCCCGAAAGGAACGCTCATGAGCCGCATCCTGCTGATCACCTCCAGCCCCCGCAGCACCGACAGCCTGTCCACGCGCTTCGCGCACGACCTCGCGCGGCAACTCGCGGCGCGCAACGCAAACAGCACCGTGACCTTGCGCGATCTCTCCACCGATCCGCTGCCGCATATCGACGATGCTTACATCATCGGCCGCATGCTGCCGCCGGAGGCGCGCAACGCGGAACAGGCGCAGGCCGTCGAGCTGGCGCAAGCGCTGGTCGACGAACTGCGTGCCGCCGACATCGTCGTGATCGGCTCCGCGATGACCAACTTCGGGCCGTCCACGCAGCTGCGCGCGTGGTTCGACCGCGTGATCTGGCCGCAGGTCACGTTCCGCTACGTCGAAGGCGGCGTCGCCGGCACGCTGGAAGGCAAGCAGGTCTATCTGGTCACCGCCAGCGGCGGCATCTTTTCGGAAGGCCCGTATGCGCCGTTCGACTACCAGTCCGGCTATCTGAAGCATCTGCTCGGGTTCATCGGGATCACCGACATCCGCGAAGTGCGTGTGGAAGGCACCGTATTGGGTGCCGAGGCAGTGCAAGCGGCCATCGCGAAGGCCGGACAGAACGTACAGGCGCTGGTGGAACAGGCCGGTTGAAACAACGGCCGCGCCCGTCGGTCGCAGCACGTGGGGCGGCGCCGGCCGACGCCCGCCCTCACGCGCTGGGGCCGACGGGCCGCTCGCCTCTCCCCGGCGAGCCAACCCGATGTCAGCGCTCACTCCTGTCCCTTCGACCGCAATACGCCGCCCGGCCGCTTCGCGACAGTCAACGGACACACACGCAATCCATCAAAAGCGTGCACTATTAGGGTTTTGCCGTACCGGCGCCCGACGCCTCCGACGTTCGTTTCACGTTCCCCGTTTCACACCGCGAACCTCCCATGACGAATCAGCCTACCCAGACCGGAGCCGAACGGCCCGTCGACATGATCATCTTCGGCGGCGGCGGCGACCTGGCCGCCCGCAAGCTGTTGCCCGCGCTGTACATGGCGCACCTGCACTGCAACCTTCCGCCCGAGACGCGCATCATCGCGGTCGGCCGCCGCGACTGGGGCATCGACGGCTATCGCAAGTTCATGGACGAGCAGTCGCGCCCGTTCATCGACGAAAAGGCGTTCGATCCCGCGGCCTGGAGCCGTTTCCTCGACCTGTTCAAGTACGTGCTGATCGACGTGAACGCGCCGGACGACTACCTGCGGCTCGCGGAAGCGGCGCGCGGCGACGCGATCCGCGTGTTCTACCTGTCGACGTCGCCGGAGCTGTTCACCACCATCTGCGACAACCTGTCGGCCGCGCATCTCGTCGACAAGCACTCGCGCGTCGTCCTCGAAAAACCGCTCGGCCACGATCTCGCATCCGCGAAGGCGATCAACGATGCGGTCGGCAGGCACTTCGAGGAATCGCAGATCTATCGGATCGACCACTATCTCGGCAAGGAAACCGTGCAGAACCTGATGGTGCTGCGCTTCGGCAACCCGATCTTCGGGCCGCTGTGGCAGGCGCCGAGCATCCGCAGCGTGCAGATCACGGTGGCGGAGACGGTCGGTGTCGGCAGCCGCGCGGGCTTCTACGACCATACCGGCGCGCTGCGCGACATGGTGCAGAACCACCTGCTGCAGCTGCTGTGCATCGTCGCGATGGAGCCGCCGGTGTCGCTCGACCCGGACGCGGTGCGCGACGAGAAGCTGAAGGTGCTGCGCTCGCTGCGGCCGATGGCGGTGGCCGACGTCGCGCGCGACACGGTGCGCGGCCAGTACACGGCCGGTGCGGTCGACGGCCAGCCGGTGAAGGGCTATCTCGAGGAAGACAACGTGCCGGCGGACAGCCGCGCGGAAACCTTCGTCGCGCTGCGCGCGCACATCAACAACTGGCGCTGGGCCAACGTGCCGTTCTTCCTGCGCACCGGCAAGCGGCTGCAGCGCCGCCAGTCGGAAATCGTGATCGAGTTCGCGGACATGCCGTTCTCGATCATCCCGACCGGCCCGCGCCACTACAGCAACCGTCTCGTGATCCAGCTCCAGCCGGAAGAGTCGATCCAGCTGCAGATGCTCGCGAAGGAACCGGGCAGCGGGATGAACATGGTGCCCGTGAGCCTGAACCTCGATCTGCAGCAGGCGATTCCGGAGCGGCGCGCGGAAGCGTACGAGCGTCTGCTGATCGACGTGATCCGCGGCCGCCTCACGCACTTCATGCGCCGCGACGAGCTCGAAGCCGCGTGGTCGTGGGTCGAGCCGATCCTCGACGGCTGGAAGCAGCTCGGCGACCGGCCGCGCCTGTACACGGCCGGCACGTTCGGGCCCGCGGCTTCGTCGGCGCTGCTCGCGCGCGACGGGATGTCGTGGTCCGAAGAGGCGTAACCGCCGCGCGACGGCGTGCCGGAGTACGGCACGCCGGATCGCACGTCAAACCACACGGGGCGTAACCCGCCCCTTCGTCCCTGCCGCCGCCTACCGCGGCTCAATCCACGACGCCGCCTTGCGCCGCCCCGGCGCATCGTTACCGCTGCCGCCCAGCGCTTCGATCAGGTAATCGACGAACGACGCGATCCGCGACGAGATCGCGGTATTGCGGTAGTACACCGCGTGGATCGGCTGCTCGACCTCGAGCGTCTGGCGCGCGAGCACCTGCACGAGCCGGCCCGCCTCGCGATCCTGCGCGGTCATGAAATCCGACAGGCAGACGACGCCCGCGCCGTCGAGCGCAAGCTGCCGCAGCGTCTCGCCGCTCGACGAGCGGATGCCCGGCTCGATCCGGCACGGCTCGCCGTCGGTGCCGAGGATCGGCCACACGTTCAGCGATTCGGGCTGCGTGAAGCCGAGCAGCGTGTGCTTGTCGAGATCCTCCACCTTGCGCGGCTGGCCGTGCGCCGCCACGTACGCGGGGCTCGCGAGCATGCGGATCCGGCTGGTGCCGATGCGGCGGCTGTGCAGCGTCGAATCCTTCAGCCGGCCGATCCGGAACGCGACGTCGGTGCGCCGCTCCAGCAGGTCGATGATGCCCTCGTTGCTGTTCAGCTCCAGCTCGACTTTCGGGAAGCGTTCGCGGTAGCCACGCACGAGCGGCACGATCACGTGCAGCATGAACGGCGTCGCCGCATCCACGCGCAGCCGCCCCGACGGCATCTCACGCCGCGCGAGCATCTGCTCTTCCGCCGTCTCGACCGATTCGATGATCGCGCGCGCATCCTGCAGGAACGCGCGCCCTTCCTCGGTCAATTCGAGCCGGCGCGTGGTCCGGCGCAGCAGCGTGGTCTTCAGCTTCTCCTCGAGCCGCCCGAGCGTGCGGCTCGTCGCCGACACCGTGAGGTCGAGCTGCTGCGCGGCTGCCGTGATCGAACCGGAGTCGACCACGGCGGCAAAGGCCTGGAGTTCGTCGAGCGTAATCTTCATCGCCGCATTCTTGATTTCAAATCAAAACAATTTGGTTTATAGACCTGTTTTTCAGCAAAAGTAAAGGCGGCACACTGCGCTCCATCCTTACCGGACCCTGGAGCACCCGTCATGCCACTCGCCCTGCTTGCGCTGACCATCAGCGCATTTGCCATCGGTACCACCGAATTCGTGATCGTCGGGCTGATCCCGACGATCGGCGCCGACCTCGGCGTCAGCCTGCCGTCCGCCGGCCTGCTCGTCAGCCTTTACGCGCTGAGCGTCGCGATCGGCGCGCCGCTCCTCACCGCGCTCACCGGCCGCGTGCCGCGCAAGACCCTGCTCGCCGCGCTGATGGCGCTGTTCACCGTCGGCAACCTCGTCGCGTGGCAGGCGCCCGGCTACGAATCGCTGATCGTCGCGCGCATCCTCACCGGCCTCGCGCACGGCGTGTTCTTCTCGGTCGGCTCGATCATCGCGACCACGCTCGTACCGAAGGAGAAGGCCGCCAGCGCGATCGCGACGATGTTCAGCGGGATGACCGTCGCGTTCGTCGCCGGCATTCCGCTCGGCACCTTCATCGGCCAGCACTTCGGCTGGCGCGCGACGTTCCTGGTCGTCGCGCTGTTCGGCCTCGTCGCGTTCGTCGGCGCGGTGGCCTTCGTGCCGCGCGGCTTGCCGCAAACGGCGTCCGCGCCGCTCGCCCGCCAGTTCCGCGTGCTCGCACAGCCGCGCCTGCTGCTGGTCTATGCGATGACGGCCGTCGGCTACGGCGGCTCGCTGATCGCGTTCACGTACATGGCGCCGCTGCTCGAGCAGATCGCCGGCTTCACGCCGTCGCAAGTGAGCCTCGTGCTCGTCGGCTACGGCGTGTCGGTCGCATTCGGCAACGTGTGGGGCGGCAAGCTCGCGGACGCCGTCGGCCCCGTGAAGGCGCTCAAGCGGATCTTCCTGCTGCTCGCGATCGTGCTGCTCGCGCTCACCTTCACGATCCACGTCAAATGGCTCGCCGTGCTGACGATGCTTGCATGGGGCGCGGTGGCGTTCGGCAACGTGCCGGGCCTGCAGGTGTACGTCGTGAAGCAGGCGCGCCACTTCGCGCCTGACGCCACCGACGTCGCATCCGGCTTCAACATCGCCGCGTTCAACCTCGGCGTCGCGGGCGGCTCGGCACTCGGCGGCGTGATCGTCGCGCACGTCGGCCTCGGCCATACGCCGTGGATCGCGGCAGCCGTCACGCTCGGCGCATTCGCGCTCACCGCCCTGAGCGGTCGCCTCGACCGCGGCGCGGGCCTGCCGGAACGCACGGCGGAACCCGTCCAGCTCGCGCACTGAACGTCACTTTCTTGCAGGAGTTTGCACACATGAACGCATCGACCCCACGCCCGCCGTTCGCCGGCAAGACATTCGAAGTGCGCTACGACGGCCTCACCGCGCTCAACGCGTATGACGACGACGGCCGCCACATGCGCTACGAGATCACCGAAGGACCGTACGCGGGAGCGAAGGGCGAAATCGAATACACGTGGCAGCCCATCGCCGGCGACACCTACGCGATCTCGTGGCAGGAAGCCGACCGCGCGACGGTCGTGCATATCGACGACTTCGCCGCCGGCACGTCGCGGTCCTTCTTCACCGCGTCGTCGCTCGATTTCTACCGGCTCGAAGGCAGCCTGCGCGCGATCTGAACGGAGCCCGACCATGTCCCCTCCCCTCACCGCACTCGACAAACTCGCCGGCGGCGGCTTCAGCATCGGCCTCGAACTGCCGCTCGACAACGACTGGTCGCCCGCCGGCAACGCGAAGCGCCAGCACGACGGCCGCTACCCCGGCGTGCCCGACCTCGCGCGCCACGCGACGCTCGCGCAGCGGGCCGACACGCTCGGCTTCCGCGCGCTCTGGGTGCGCGACGTGCCGGTGTACGACCCGGCGTTCGGCGACGCCGCGCAGGTGTTCGAAACCTTCTCGTATCTCGGCTACCTCGCCGGCATCACGAACGACATCCTGCTCGGCACGGCGGCCGTCGTGCTGCCGCTGCGCGAGCCGCTGCTCACGCTGAAATCGGCCGCGTCGATCCAGGAACTGAGCGGCGGCCGCCTGCTGCTCGGCGTCGCCAGCGGCGACCGGCCGGTCGAATATCCGCTGTTCGGCCGCGACTTCGCGTCACGCGGCGCGAATTTCCGCGACCAGATCGCGCTGCTGCGCGACGGCGGGCGCGGGCATCTGCCGCCCGGCCTCGACGTGCTGCCCGCCGCGCGTGCGCCGCTGCCGCTGCTCGTCGCGGGTCTCGCGCAGCAAACGCCCGCGTGGATCGGCGAACACATGGACGGCTGCCTCGCGTATCCCGGCACGCCGGACGACCACCGGCAGCGCGCCGCGAACTGGCGCACGGTGGCCGGCGACAAGCCGTACGTGAGCTTCCTCCACCTCGACCTCGCGGACGACCCGCACGCGCCACTGCAGCGTCACCGCTTCGGCGCCCGCGCGGGGCGTCTCGCGCTCATCGGGGAACTCGCGGCCATGCGCGACGCGGGCGTGCGGCACATCGGCCTGCATTTCCGCCGCAACCTGCGTCCGCTCGACGAGACGATGGACGAGATCGCGGCAGAGGTGCTGCCGGTGTTCCACGCGGATGAGAACGCACGGACGCGCGCTGCATGACGCTGAAGAAACCCGCTCCCGATACTTGATTCCAGATCAAATATTTTTGACCTGAGACGGCGTTTATCTCACCAATCCGGAACGCCACAATGACTTCCATATCGAACCCGTTCCACTCTCCCAGGAGCACCTGATGAGCAAGATTCCCGCCTTCGGCCTCGGTACGTTCCGCCTGCAAGGCCAGGTCGTCATCGACTCGGTCCGCAACGGCCTCGAAGTCGGCTACCGCGCGATCGACACCGCGCAGATCTACGGCAACGAAGCCGAAGTCGGCGAAGCGATCGCCACGTCGGGCGTGCATCGCGACGAGCTGTTCCTCACGACCAAGATCTGGGTCGACCACTACGCGCCGGACAAGCTCGTGCCGAGCCTCGAAGAGAGCCTGCGCAAGCTGCGCACCGACCACGTCGACCTGACGCTGATCCACTGGCCGGCCCCCGACAACGGCGTCGCACTCGACACGTTCATGACCGCGCTCGCCGATGCGAAGGCGCAGGGCCTCACGCGCGAGATCGGCATCTCGAACTTCAACATCGCCCTGACGAAGGAAGCGATCGCGGCCGTCGGCAAGGACGCGATCGCGACGAACCAGATCGAGCTGAGCCCGTACCTGCAGAACCGCAAGCTCGTCGAATTCCTGAACGCCGAAGGCATCCACGTGACGTCGTACATGACGCTCGCGTACGGCAAGGTGCTCGGCGATCCGGTGATCGGCGCGATCGCGCAGCGTCACGACGCGACACCCGCCCAGGTCGCGCTCGCGTGGGCGTTGCAGCTCGGCTACTCGGTGATCCCGTCGTCGACGAAGCGCGAGAACCTCGCGAGCAACCTGCTCGCGCAGACGCTGCGCCTGACCGACGAAGACATGGCGCAGATCGCCGCGCTCGAGCGCAACGGTCGCGAGGTCGACCCGGCCGGCCTCGCGCCGAAGTGGGACTGACCGCGTCGCCCGCCACTCACCCTTTGATTCGCCGCGGCCCGCCGGCCGCGGCACCGACAGGACATCAGCACCATGACCCACGACCCGCTTTTCCAACCGCTGCGACTCGGCGCGCTGACGCTGCCGAACCGCATCGTGATGCCGCCGATGACGCGCTCGCGCGCCAGCCAGCCCGGCGACGAAGCCAACGAACTGATGGCCGCGTATTACGCGCAGCGCGCGAGCGCGGGCCTGATCGTCAGCGAAGGCACCTATATCGCGCCGCTCGGCAAGGGCTACGCATGGACGCCCGGCATTCATACGCCGTCGCAGGTCGCCGGCTGGCGCAAGGTGACGGACGCCGTGCATGCCGCGCACGGCCGGATCTTCGCGCAGCTGTGGCACGTCGGCCGGCTGAGCCATACGAGCCTGCTCGGCGGCCGGCAGCCGGTGTCGTCGTCGCCGCTCCAGGCGACAGGCGTGAACGTGTTCATCGCGGGTGAAGACGGCAGCACGCCGGGCTTCGTGCAGGCGTCCGAGCCGCGCGCGCTGACGCTCGACGAGATCCGCGAGATCGTCGATCAATACCGCACCGCCGCGCGCCACGCGATCGAGGCCGGCTTCGACGGCGTCGAGCTGCACGGCGCGAATGGCTATCTCGTGAACCAGTTCATCGACTCGAATGCCAACACGCGCACCGACGCGTACGGCGGCACGCTGGAAAACCGGCTGCGCTTCCTGCGCGACGTCACGCAGGCGCTGATCGACGGCACGGGCGACGCGTCGCGCGTCGGCATCCGCCTCGCGCCGCTGACGACGCTGAACGGCTGCGTCGACGCCGATCCGGAAACGACCTACCTCGCCGCTGCAAAGCTGCTCGGCGAACTCGGCGTCGGCTACCTGCACATCGCGGAAGCCGACTGGGACGACGCGCCGTTGATGCCGGTCGATTTCAAGCGGCAACTGCGCGCCGCGTTCCCGGGCGTGCTGATCTATGCCGGCGCGTACACCGCCGAGCGCGCACGCGAAGCGATCGCCGCCGGCTGGGCCGACCTCGTCGCGTTCGGCCGCCCGTTCGTCGCGAACCCCGACCTGCCCGAGCGGCTGCGCACCGGTGCTGCGCTCACACCGCACGACCGCACTACGCTGTTCGGCGGCGGCGAGCGCGGGCTGACCGACTACCCGACGCTGGCCCAGGCTGCTGCCTGAGCCGGCCTCCCCGAGACTGCTCATGAGAATCACGCTCCCTTCCCGCCTGGGTTTCGGCACCGCGCCGCTGGGCAACATGTACCGGGACATCCCGCACGAAGAAGCGCTGGCCACCGTCGACGCGGCGTGGGACAGCGGTATCCGCTACTTCGACGCCGCGCCGCTCTATGGCGCCGGCCTCGCCGAGCTGCGCCTCGGCGAAGCGCTCGCGGGGCGCCCGCGCGACGCCTATTCGCTCGGCACCAAGGTCGGCCGGCTCGTCCTCGACGAACACGAGGACGCATCGCAACGCGATCTCGGCGAAAAGGGCGGCCTGTTCCGCCACGGGCTGCCGAACCGGATCGTCTACGACTACACCGAGGACGGCACGCTGCGCTCGATCGACGCGAGCCTGAAGCGGCTGCGCACCGACCGGCTCGACACCGTGTGGATTCACGATCCGGCCGTCGACTTTCACGGCGACGCGTGGCGCGACGTGTTCGACGTCGCGATGTCGGGCGCGGCCAGGGCGCTCACGCGGCTGCGCGACGAGAAGGTCATCCAGGGCTGGGGCCTCGGCGTGAACCGCGTCGAGCCGTGCGAACGCGCGCTCGAACGCGCGGACCCCGACGGTTTCCTGCTCGCCGGGCGCTACACGCTGCTCGACCATGCCGGCGCGCTCGAACGGCTGATGCCGGAAAGCGCGGCGCGCGGGCTCGGGATCATCGTCGGCGGCCCGTACAACTCGGGCGTGCTCGCGGGCGGCACGCATTACGAGTATCAGCCGGCCACGCAGGCCATGCTCGACCGCGTCGCGCGCATCCGCCAGATCTGCGAACGATTCGGCGTCGACGTCCGCGCGGTGGCGCTGCAATTCTCGCTCGCGCACCCGGCCGTCGCGGCCGCGATCCCCGGCGCGAGCCGGCCCGATCGCATCGACGACAACCTGCGTCTCGCGGCGACGTCGATCCCGGCCGAACTGTGGGATGTGCTGAAGGCCGAACGCCTGATTGCCACGCAGGCACCGACGCCGGCAGGCCCGGTTTGAGGTTGAATCGGGCAGGCGCGGCCCGGGATCCACGGCCGCGCATCCCGGGCCGCGCGCAATCGCAACGGCTATCGGCACGATTGCCATTTGCGCATTGCAGCCGGTGCAATTGGCGTCTAGCGTTTACGGGTTCGTCGATGAATACCCGTCTCCCGCCCCGAAAGGATGCTTCGCCATGCGAAGCCGCTTCCCGAAACGCCCGATGCTGCCGGCCGCCGCGGCCTGCGTTGCACTCGCCTTCTGCGCGTCGTCCGCCCGCGCCGACGACTCCGCCGGCCTCGCGCCGCCCCAGCCGGCCACGCCCGTGCTGTCGACGACCGCGGCTGGCCTACAGGTCTACACGTGCGACTACGATGCCGGACACAAGCTCGCTTGGGTGTTCCAGCACCCGGAAGCGATGCTGTTCGACGCGAGCGGCACGCTCGTCGTCCGGCACGGCACGGGGCCGTCATGGGAGGCGCTCGACGGCAGCCGCATCACCGGCAAGAAACTCGCGGAAGCGCCGAGCGCACGCCCGGGCAGTATTCCGCAACTCCTGCTCGCCGCGACACCGGCCGCAACGGACGCGAAGGCCGCGGCCGGCACGCTCGCCGGCGTGCGCTTCGTGCAGCGGCTCGATACCGCGGGCGGCATGCCGCCGGATGCAGCGTGTTCGACCGAGCATGCGGTCGGCCGCTTCCCGTATTTCGCGCGCTACGTGTTTCTGAAATAACGCACGACGGCGCCCGAAGCGCCGGGCGCCGCCGCGGTATTGTCCGACTTTCGCACCCTATTGATCAGTCATCCTATCCTTGACGGTCGGATGCCTGCCGTCGTTCAGGGGCCGTGACGCTCAGCCGATCCGCATCGACAACTCGACGTCGCCGCCGAACGGCACCGACAGATAGCCGTTCTCCGGCGCGCGCACGTAAGCGAGATAGTCGGGGCTGAAATCGGCATTGTCGGCCACGACGAACGCGCCGGGCCGCAACCGCTGCTCGACGAGTGCCAGCACCTCCGGATACAGCGCCTTCGCGCCATCGAGCAGCAGCAGGTCGACCGAATCCGGCAGACCGGCGGCCAGCGTGCGCAGCGCATCGCCCTCGCGGATCTCGACGAGATCGGCCAGCCCGGCCGCCGCCAGGTTCGCCCGCGCCCGCACGACCTTCGACGGTTCGAATTCGCTGGTGACCAGCCGGCCGCCGCCGTTGTCGCGCAGCGCGGCCGCGAGGTGCAGCGTCGAAATGCCGAACGACGTGCCGAATTCGACGATCGACCGCGCGCCGCCGCTGCGCGCGAGCATGTACAGCAGCGTGCCGGTCTCGCGCGACACCGCGAGCGGATAGTCCTTCAGGCGCGCATACAAGTCGGTGTAGTCGGTCTTGCTGCGCATCAGCCGCGCCTGCTCGTCGCGCGACAGGCTGGCGAAGTCCGGGCTCGTCGCGGGCGACGAGGCGTCGGCTTCGTCGAACAGGCGTGCCAGCAGCGAGGCCAGCGGGTCGAGCGTCAGGGTGGTCATGCGTATCTCCGGGTTCAGGTTGAGTGCGTCGGTGCACCCGGCTAGAATATGACGAACTATTCAGGTTTTACTCTTCGCATTGGCCAACCACGCATGACCGACCGCCCGAACGCCCGGATTGCCACGCGCAAGCAGCCTCGGCAGGCTCGCTCGACCCAGCTCGTCGAGGACGTTCTCCAGGCCGCTGTTCAGGTTTTGGCGAGCGAAGGCGCGCAGCGCTTCACGATGGCGCGCGTCGCCGAGCGCGCCGGCGTGAGCGTCGGTTCGCTGTACCAGTACTTCCCGAACAAGGCGGCCGTGCTGTTCCGGCTGCAGCATGACGAGTGGCGGCAGACGGCCGAGATGCTGCGCGGCATGCTGGAGGACGTGAACCGGACACCGCCCGAGCGGCTGCGCACGGCCGTTCACGCGTTCATCCGTTCGGAATGCGACGAGGCGCGGATGCGCATCGCGCTCGACGACGCCGCGCCGCTCTATCGCGACGCGCCCGAGGCACACGAAGCGAAGGCGGCCGGCAACCGCATCTTCCAGGCGTTCATGCGCGAGGCGTTGCCCGACGCACCGGACGCCACGCGCGAACTGGCCTGCGACCTGATCATCACCACGCTCACCGCGGCCGGCAAGGCGTTTTCGGAAAGCGAGCGCTCGCCCGATGAAATCGACGCGTATTCGAACGCGATGGCCGACATGTTCCGCGCCTACCTCGACCATCTCGCGCACAATTGAGGCCGGGGCGACGACGAAAATCGCCCCTGCGCGACGGCGCCATCGTCCGAATGCAGGTTGCGCGCGGCGGCGGATCCCGTCACCGGCCCCTGCTTCCACCGGCCTGCCCGGCCACCATGAAAGACATTCGTAATTTTCGATACATCCCTCGCTTCCCCTTTGTCCGTCGACCCTGCATTCAAATAATCGCCTTAACGGATTCGAACTAGGCGTATACACGCGGGTCGACGCGACGGAGCCCCGTTGCACGCCGATATAAGCGCTGAGACATGCGCTGCATGCTCTTCCCCCAATGGGACGTGATGGGCGGTTCGCCTAACCTTCGCTACGGCAAAGCGCACGTGACGGGGTCGACTCCACCACGCGTCGCACGACGCGACACCCTCGCGATCGTTTCGATTCGCACGTAACGACACGGATCACGCGTCATTCGTCCCCACGACGTTGCCGACAATCCCAACTAGATACGAGACACCCTGACGACGGTTCGCTACGGGCCGTTTCAGCATGCTGATAAAGGAGCAAGCTCATGAGTGATACCCCGGTGCAGCCGACGGTCGGCGTCGGCGCGGAAGAAACTGACTTTGGCACCAAGGGAGTCATCGACCGGTACTTCGACATTTCGTCGCGCGGCAGCACGCAGCGCCGCGAGATCATTGCCGGCGTCACGACCTTCCTCGCGATGGTCTATTCCGTGTTCGTCGTCCCCGGCATGTTCGGCAAGGCCGGCTTCGACACGAGCGCCGTGTTCGTCGCGGTCTGCCTCACCACCGCGTTCGGTTCGCTGCTGATGGGCCTGTGGGCAAAGCTGCCGATCGCGATCGGTTGCGCGATCTCGCTGACCGCGTTCACCGCGTTCGGCCTCGTGCTCGGCAAGGGGCTGTCCCCGACGGTCGCGCTCGGCGCGGTGTTCCTGATGGGCCTCGTGTTTACCGGCATCTCGGTCACCGGCGTGCGTTCGTGGATCCTGCGCAACCTGCCCGCGGGCGTCGCGCACGGCACCGGGATCGGCATCGGCCTGTTCCTGCTGCTGATCGCATCGAACGACGTCGGCCTCGTGATCAAGAACCCGGGCGCCGGCCTGCCGGTCTCGCTCGGCCAGATCACCGCGTTCCCGGTCATCATGTCGATCATCGGCCTCGCCGCGATCTTCGGCCTCGAAAAGCGTCGCGTGCCGGGCGGCATCCTGCTCGTCGTGATCGCGATCTCGATCTTCGGCCTGATCTTCGATCCGAGCGTGAAATACCACGGCATCTTCGCGCTGCCGTCGCTGAGCGCACCGGGCCATGCGTCGCTGATCGGCGCGATGGACATCAAGGGCGCGCTGTCGATGGCCGTGCTGCCGAGCGTGCTGGCGCTGGTGATGACCGCCGTGTTCGACGCGACCGGCACGATCCGCGCGGTCGCGGGCCAGGCCGGCCAGCTCGACGAGAACGGCCGCATCATCAACGGCGGCCGTGCGCTGACCGCCGATTCGCTCAGCTCGATCTTCTCCGGCTTCCTCGGCGGTGCGCCGGCGGCAGCCTACATCGAGTCGAGCGTCGGCGTGGCCGCCGGCGCGAAGACGGGCCTCGCGGCCGCCGTGGTCGGCCTGCTGTTCCTGGTCGTGATGTTCTTCTCGCCGCTCGCGGGCCTCGTGCCGTCGTACGCCACCGCACCGGCGCTGATGTACGTCGGCCTGTTGATGCTCGGCAGCGTGAGCAAGCTGCACATGGACGACATGGTCGACGCGATGTCGGGCCTCGTGTGCGCGGTGTTCATCGTGCTGACCGCGAACATCGTGACGGGCATCATGCTCGGCTTCTCGACGCTCGTGATCGGCCGCATCGCCAGCGGCGAATTCCGCAAGCTCAACGTCGGCACCGTGCTCATCGCGGCCGTGCTCGTCACGTTCTATCTCGGCGGCTGGGCGATCTGACCGCGAAACGTGCGCGACGTCGCCGGCAGAAGGACGGCGCGCATCGGGACGACATCGTCTCCTCCACCATCATCGTTGATGGCCTCCGAGCCTGGGAACGCAAGTTTCCAGGCTTTTTTTGTTGAGGGGGCACGGTGCGGCGCGCATCGCGGAAACGGTGCGGCGCGAATCCGCCCCCGGTGCTACGATCGGGCTTTGCCTTCAGGAGCCCCCATGAACGCGCTCGGCATCGTCTCCGAATCGAGCACCCGGACGTCGGCGCGCAAGCCGCCGTTCATCCCGTCGTTCGGCTTCCACGAAGTGCACGAATCGAACCCGATCGATGCCGCGCCGGCGCGCATCATCGACACGGTCGCCACGCTCGACATGCGCACGGATCCGATCGTCGATGCGCTGCTCAACGTCCGCGAATTCCCGGCAGTCGTTGCCGCGTCGCTGCGCTCCGGCGCTACACGCGTCGAACGCGAACGCTTCGGCCTCCATGCGTTCACGCCGCTGCATCGCGACGAAACGTCGCTGTCGTTCGGCCTGATCGGCCGCTTCTGGCGCCCGGATCTCGGCGTGCTGAAGATCGCCGACGCGGCGGCGTTCGTGCGGCACGACGATCCGCGCGATGCGAAGCTGGTGCTCCGCTTCGAAGTCGTCGGGCTCGCGTCGGGTGCGCACCTGCTGCGCACCGAAACCTTCGTCCATTGCCCGACCGCCCGCACGCGGCTGCTGTTCATGCCGTACTGGCTCGCGATCCGGATGGCGAGCGGCTGGATTCGGCGCCGCACGCTGACGGCTGTCGAATTGGCGCTGGCGTAGGGCCTTGCCCCGCCAGCCATTGCGGCATGCGAGGGCTATCCGCATCAAAACGGCTTGATCACGACCAGCCCGACGACGATCGCCGTCGCGGCCACGACCGCGCCTGCCGCGTGCCCGAGCCACGGCGCCGGCACGACGACGAGATCGTCGCGTTCCATGCGCCGCAGCGTGCCGGCCAGGATCCCGTGCAGCGCCGACAGCGCAACGACCACCACGAGCTTCACCGACAGCCAAGCCGCGCCGAACCAGTGACCGTTCAGCGCCAATGCAATCCCGGCGATCCAGACGAGCACGAGCGCCGGTACCGTCACCGTGCGATCCCAGCGGCGCACCGCGCGATGCACGGCGAGGTTGGCGATACGCACACCGACGGACAACATCAGCAAGCCGCCAACGAATGTGACGACGGCAACGACATGGATCGCCTTGAGCCCCAGGTAGATCATTGAGCCTGCCTCCTGCGCGCGATCCATCCGGCACTCGTCAGGCCGACGAACGGCACGACGGCCGCCAGCACGAGCCGCGCGACTTCGGCCTTGCTCCACAGCCCGCTCGACGCGGTGCCGACGACCGCCCACACGTACATCGCGAACGCGATGCCATGCACCGGGCCCATGATCGATACCGCGGCCGGATAACCGGCCAGGTGCTTGAGCGGCACGGCGACGCATACCAGCACGACAAGCGTGGTCGCCTCCAGCAGCGACAGGTATTGCAGGTTCCGCAGCGCATTGCGATCGTCTCGGTGCATCGGCAGCCTCCAGGTTGGACTGCGGCGATTGTCGCGTGTGGTGCCGTTCCGGGCCATTGGCTAAAATGACATCTTTAAACGGATTCTGGCCAAGCCCCCGCACGCCATGCATACGGTCGCCGTTCTTGCTCTGCCCGATGTCGTCCCGTTCGATCTGGGCATCGCGTGCGACACGTTCGCGCGCGTGCGCTCGCCCACCGTCGCGCAGCCCTACCGCGTTCGCGTGTGCAGCGAGCACGCGCGTGTCGCGGGCGACCTGTTCGACCTGCGGCCTCCGTTTCGTCTCGACGCGCTCGCCGAGGCCGACACGATCGTCGTTCCCGGCACGTCGGTGCCGCTCGCGCCCACGTCGCGCCCCGTGATCGCGGCGCTACGCGCGGCGGCCGCGCGCGGTTGCCGGATCGCGTCGATCTGCAGCGGCGCGTTCGTGCTCGCGGAAGCCGGGCTGCTCGACGGCCTGCGCGCGACGACGCACTGGCTCGCGGCCGCCGAACTCGCGCGCCGCTATCCGCGCGTGACGGTCGATCCGAACGTGCTGTTCGTCGACAGCGGGCAGATCCTGACGTCGGCCGGCGCAGCGGCCGGCCTCGATCTGTGCCTGCACATGATCCAGGCCGACTACGGCGCTGCAGTCGCCGTCGACGCGGCGCGCTGTGCAGTGGCGCCGCGGGTCCGCGAAGGCGGGCAGGCGCAGTTCATCGCGCCGGAATGGCCGAGCGGCACCGACGGCCTGCACGACCTGATGGACTGGCTGCAGGCCAACCTGCGCAAGCCGCTCACGCTCGACGCGATGGCCCGCCAGGCGTCGACGAGCGTGCGCACGCTGACACGGCGCTTCCAGGAGCAGACGGGCACGTCGCCGCGGCAATGGCTGCAGACCGCGCGCGTCAGGCATGCGCAGCAGTTGCTGGAAGTCACGGCGCTGTCGATCGAGCATGTCGCGACGGAGGCCGGGTTCGGTTCGGTCACCGCGTTTCGCGAGCGGTTCGCGCGCATCGTCGGCACGTCGCCGCAGCGGTATCGCCAGACGTTCCGCGCGCGGTCCGGCGCATGATGATCACCTCGTTGCCACCCACCGCATCTCGGCTCGCGATACGTCACTTCACCGACGCAAAGCCCTGTGCACGCAACCGTCAGGATTGCCATCAAATTCCGCCGCAACCCGTCGCCCGCCACAGCATCGCGCCAACCGGACCCGATCGATGACCCGCATCCGCAACCCCCTGAACCTCGCGCAGCTCCAGGCGTTCGTCTCCGCCGCGCATCACAAGAGCCTGCGCGCCGCCGCGCGCGAACTCGGCGTCACGCAGCCCGCGGTCACGCACACGATCCGCGAGCTCGAGACGGCGCTCAACGCGGAACTGCTCGCGCGCAGCGTGCGCGGCGTCGAGCTGACCGCGTGCGGCCATGCGCTGCTGCCGCGCGCCGAACAGTTGCTCGGCGATATCCGCCGCACGGTCGAGGCCGTCGAGCAGGTGAAAGGCGAGATGTCGGGGCGCGTGGCGGTCGGCACGATGCCGTCGATCGCGCTGACCGCGCTGCCGCACGCGGTGACGGCGTTCCGCCAGTCGATGCCGAACGTGAGCCTGCATCTCGAGGAAGTGACGGTGCCCGACGCGCTCGCGCAGTTGCGCAACGGCACGCTCGATATCGCTGCGATGCACCACGTGCCGGCGCTCGACCGCGATTTCACGCAATTGCCGCTGCTGTCGACCGAATTCACCGTCGTGATGCGCGAAGGCCACCCGCTTGCGCATGCGCGCCGGTTAGAGGCATTGCTCGATGCCGAGTGGATCGTCACCGTCGGCGCCGAGCAGTTTCCGCACAGTGTGATGGTCGGGATGTTCGAGGCGCACGGGCTACCGCTGCCGAAGCGCCTGCTGCGCTCGCCGATGTCGTTCGCGGTCACGCTCGGGCTCGTCGCGCGCTCGGACGTGATCGGCTGCTTCACGCGCCCGCTCGCCGCGATGGTCGCGCCGCTGGGCATCCGCACGGCCGAACTCGACGAAACCATGCCGCGCTTCGACCTGTCGATCATCGCGCGGCGCGACCTGCTGCCCACGCCCGCCGTCACGCAATTCGTCACGTGCCTGCAGCGCGCGGTCAACGAAACGCTCGGCTGAATCGTTCCTGTGTCTGAAACGGCGGCGCCCCTCATGCGCCGCCGCCGGGCCCGGTATCGGGGCTTGTCCTAGGCGCCCTGCCGGTATTTTGTCTTGATAATCTTCCGCACGTCGCGCGCCCGCATCGGGTGGGCGAAACGGACAGCCTGTCGCGAAGCCGCGCCGGGCCGAAGGCTTACGGCGCGGCACAACCGCGCACCCATCGAACAAAACGAGGAGTCACCGAGTGAAAAAGATTCTTGCGGCTGTGACCGTAGCCCTGCTCGCCGTATCGGCAGGCACCGCGTATGCGAAGGACTGGACGACCGTGCGGTTCGGCGTCGACGCAAGCTACCCGCCTTTCGAATCGAAAGGCGCTGACGGCAAGGTTGTGGGTTTCGACGTCGACCTCGGCAACGAAATCTGCCGCCGCATGAACGCGAAGTGCGTGTGGATCGAAAACGACTTCGACGGGATGATTCCGGCGCTGAAGGCCCGCAAGTTCGACGGCGTGCTGTCGTCGATGTCGATGACGCCGGCGCGTCAGGAACAGATCGCCTTCTCGGCGAAGCTGTTCAACACGCCGACGCGCCTCGTCACGAAGAAGGGCACCGGCCTGATGCCGACGGCCGAATCGCTGAAGGGCAAGTCGGTCGGCGTCGAGCAGGGCACGATCCAGGAAACCTATGCGAAGACGTACTGGGCGTCGAAGGGCGTGAACGTCGTGCCTTACCAGAACCAGGACCAGGTCTACGCCGACCTGATCTCGGGCCGCCTGGACGGCGCGCTGCAGGACGCGGTGCAAGCTGAAATCGGCTTCCTGAAGACGCCGCGCGGCGCGAACTTCGATTTCGCCGGCAAGGACATCGACGATCCGAAGACGCTCGGCAACGGCGCCGGCATCGGCCTGCGCAAGGAAGACACCGACCTGAAGGCAAAGATCGACGGCGCGATCGCCGGCATGCGCAAGGACGGCACGTACGACAAGATCGCGAAGAAGTACTTCGATTTCGACGTCTACGGCAAGTAATCCGCCCGGCAAGCGCACGCTTCGCTTCGGCACGAACGGGCTCCGCAAGGAGCCCGTTTTTTTGCGCGGGCCGTGCCGGCAGCGTTATTTTTTCCGCCCCAACCTGATGATTCTCAAAGGGAAACGGCGTGTTCTGGCGCCGGTTTGATGGCGGCGAGGAAGGCAACGTACAATCGATCTTCCACGCACACCGGATCATTCGCGGCTGCGCCGCACTCCCCCATCATGCAAACGCAGACCCATCCGCTGATTTCCCCCGCCGTCGGTACCGAACGCCAGATCACGAGCTTTCACTACGGCCCGCGCGGCGGCAAGAAGGTCTATATCCAGTCTTCGCTGCACGCGGACGAACTGCCCGGCATGCTGGTCGCCACGCTGCTACGCCGCAAGATCGCCGCGCTCGAGACGGCCGGCAAGCTGCGCGGCGAAGTCGTCATCGTGCCCGTGCCGAACCCGATCGGCCTGTCGCAACACGTGTTCGGCGATCATCTTGGCCGCTTCGAGCTCGGCTCGATGCAGAACTTCAACCGCAATTTCTACGATCTCGCGGCGCTCGTGCTGCCGCGCGTCGAACACCGCCTGACCCACGACGCGCAGCACAACCTCGTCGCCGTGCGCGCCGCGATGCGCGAAGCGCTCGACGAGCAGAAGCCGCGTACCGAGCTCGACTCGCAACGCCTCGCGCTGCAAAAGCTGTCGTTCGACGCCGATATCGTGCTCGACCTGCACTGCGACAGCGATGCGGTGATGCACCTCTACACGAATCCCGATCTGTGGCCGGACGTCGAGCCGCTGTCGCGCTACCTCGACGCGCAGGCGTCGCTGCTCGCGCTGAATTCGGTCGGCAACCCGTTCGACGAGATCCACAGCTTCTGCTGGTCGGACCTGCGCAACCGCTTCGGCGACCGCTTCCCGATCCCGAACGGCGCGATTTCCGTCACGATCGAGTTGCGCAGCGAGCGCGACGTGTCGTACGAGTTCGCCGAAAAGGATGCACAGGCGATCGTCGAATACCTGACCGAGCGTGGGGTCGTCGACGGCACGCCGGCGCCGCTGCCGCCGCTCGCGCATCCGGCCACGCCGCTCGCGGGCACCGATCCGCTCGTCGCGCCGGTGTCAGGCGTGATCGTGTTCCGCACGCCGGTCGGCGTGATGATCGAGGCCGGCCAGGCCGTGGCCGACATCGTCGATCCGCTGACCGATCGCGTCGTCACGCTGAAGAGCAGCGTGTCGGGCGTGCTGTACGCGCGCCAGATCGTACGCTTCGCCACGGCCGGCATGGAAGTCGCGCGGATTGCCGGCGCGACCGCGATCCGCACGGGTTCGCTGCTGTCGGCCTGAGCGGCCGGGTGTGCGCGCCGGAGCACGGCGCGCATCGCGTTCATCCGCCCGCACCAACGAAATCGCCCGCTTGCGCGGGCGATTGGCTTTCCGGATCGTCGATATCCGGCCATCCGGTACGTGAAAACGTTCAGAACGCCGGGATGATCGCGCCGCCGAACTTCTGGTCGATGAACTTGCGCACGTCGTCCGATTCATAGGCCGCGACGAGCTTCTTCACCCACGGCTTGTCCTTGTCCTGCGCGCGCACCGCGATCAGGTTCGCGTACGGCCCGCGCAGATCCTCGATCGCGATCGCATCCTTCACCGGCGTGAGCCCGGCCTTCACCGCGTAGTCGGTGTTGATCGACGCGGCATCGACGTCGGGCAGCGCGCGCGGCAACTGCGCGGAATCGAGCTCGACGATCTTGATCTTCTTCGGGTTCTCGGCGATGTCGAGCGGCGTGGCATTCACGCCGTTCGCGCCGACGCCCGGCTTCAGCTTGATCACGCCGTACTTCTGCAACAGCAGCAGCGCGCGGTTGCCGTTCGACGGATCGTTCTGGATCCCGACCTTCGCGCCCACCGGCAAGTCCTTGAGCGACTTGAGTTTCTTCGAGTAGAAACCCATCGGCGCGGTGTACGTGAGCCCGACGTTGACGATCTTGTAGCCGCGCTGCTTGATCTGGCTGTCGAGGAACGGCTGGTGCTGGAAGCCGTTCGCGTCGAGATCGCCGGAATCGAGCGCCGCGTTCGGCTGCACGTAGTCGTTGAATTCGATCACCTTGATCGCGAGACCTTCGCGCGCGGCGACCTTCGTCACCTCGGTCCAGATCTGGGCGTCGGGGCCGCTCATCGTGCCGATTTTCAGCGTTTGCGAGTCGGCGTGGGCGCCGGGCGCCGCGAATGCCAGCGCGGCGGCGAGTGCGCCGAGGCCGGTCAGGAATGAACGTCGCATGGTGACCTCTTGTCCCGTGTCGTTTGTTGGAACACGGATCGTGGCATGGGGCCGGAACGCCGCCAACCAAGCTTATTTCATGTACATATTCCTGATTTCGGACGAATCTCAGTCTGAATCGGTATAACCACCGACTATACAACCGGGCAGAATTCAGTGTCGCATCGACGCCACAGATTCTTCATATGACAGTCGCTGTCATATTCATTACGTGGCCCCTCGATAAAGTTGCCGCCGGTCCGTGAAAGCGCCCATAGAGAGCGCCGGAACCGCAACTGGACACGCCATTTATTCGCTCGGAGAACCCTTTGAACAAGAAACTGTTGACCATCGCCGCTCTGGCAGCAACGGCCGGCACGGCGCACGCACAAAGCAGCGTGACCCTGTACGGCGTCATCGATGCCGGTATCAGCTACGTGAACCACAGCAAGACCGCCAACGGCGGCACGGGCAAGCTGTTCAAGTACGACGACGGCGTTGCCCAGGGCAGCCGTTGGGGCCTGCGCGGCACCGAAGACCTCGGTGGCGGCCTGAAGGCGATCTTCGTGCTCGAAAACGGCTTCAACAGCGGTAACGGCACGATCGGCCAGGGTGGCGCGATCTTCGGCCGCCAGGCTTACGTCGGCCTGAGCCAGTCGCAATACGGCACGGTCACGTTCGGCCGCCAGTACTCGTTCTCGACCGACATCCTCGGCTCGAACTACTCGACGGGCGGCAACACGGTCGCGGGCAACTACGCGTACCACGTGAACGACCTCGACCAGCTCACGTCGAGCCGCATCAACAACGCCGTGAAGTTCCAGAGCGCGAACTACTCGGGCTTCACGTTCGGCGCGTTGTACGGCTTCTCGAACTCGACGGACTTCGCAGGCGCACCGGCGACGACGACGGGCACGACGACGACGGCAGGCTCGTCGCGCGCATACAGCTTCGGCCTGAACTACGCGAACGGCCCGTTCTCGCTGGGCGCAGCGTACACGGACATCCGCTTCCCGAGCCAGTCGACGCCGGCTTTCTCGACGACGATCGCAAATATCGCAACGGGCAACGTCCGCGACCTGCGCACGTACGGCGTCGGTGGCCGCTACGTCTGGGGCCCGGCAACGGCATGGCTGCTGTGGACGCGTACGCAGTTCTCGACCGTGTCGGGCGCCGGCGGCACGTTCTACAACGCGTATGAAGCAGGCGCGAAGTACGCCTTCACGCCGGCGCTGTCGGGCGGCCTCGGCTACACGTACACGAACGCGACGCAGAGCGGCAACTCGTGGCACTGGAACCAGGTCAACGGTATCGCCGACTACGCACTCAGCAAGCGTACGGACGTGTACGGCCTGGTCGTGTACCAGCAAGCGTCGGGCAAGGGCGTGCAAGCGCAGATCGGCTCGAGCACGAGCTACTTCAATACGTCGGGCACGGGTTCGAAGAACCAGATCGCCGCACGTATCGGTATCCGTCACAAGTTCTAAAGCATCCGCTTAACTCGCGGATCACGACGGCAAGAAGCGCCCCGCTCCACGCGGGGCGCTTTTTTATGGGCTTTTAAGTTTCGCTTAATTCTGGGCTGAGAGGATGCTCTCACCCCCCCTGTTGGCCGCCTGAACATCGGCGGCTTTTTTTTTGAACCGCCGACGGCGCCGCCATCGATTGCCCACAAGACAAGACAGGATCGGAGGCCATGATGATCGAAGATACCGTTTTCAGCCATCTGCACGCGATTCTGACGTGCCAACACTCGATGCCGGTCCAGAGCTGCCGCGTATCGGTCGAAATGCAGCGCCCGTGGGGCCGGCCGTATCGCCTCGTCGAATGGACGATGCACCTCGACGCGCCCGCGCGGC
This sequence comes from Burkholderia sp. Se-20373, assembly GCF_017104705.1. Taxonomy (NCBI): domain Bacteria; kingdom Pseudomonadati; phylum Pseudomonadota; class Betaproteobacteria; order Burkholderiales; family Burkholderiaceae; genus Burkholderia; species Burkholderia sp. Se-20373. Next base: position 129,556 of record NZ_JAAGPH010000003.1, read on the forward strand.
GCCAGATCGTGCCGGCCGAATCGACCGACGAAGAGATCGCCGAGGTCGTCGCCTCGCACGTGCCGGGCCGGCTTTACGGCGACGGCCGCCTGCAGTTCTGAACGCCTTCCCGCTCCATCCGCTTCCCTGGTTCCACCCGCGCCGCACGCATCGTGCGGCAGTCGGTCTCGTTTGATGCCGCAACGAAACCTGCTACGCTGCGCGTTTTCGTCCACGCAACACACGATGGAAAACGCATTCAACGAACGTGGCGTGATGATCACGCGCAACGGCCTGTCGGCCGCCGGGCAGGTATTCGCACTCCGTGACATCCGCCAGGTCGACGTCGTCAAGATTCCGAAGAACCGCCTCGTGCCGTCGCTGATCTCGCTGATCGGCGCGGCCGTCGCCGTCGCAGGCGGCATCGCCGGATCGAGCGCCGCGCTCGTCGTCGGCGTGATGCTCGCCGTCGTCGGCTATCTCGCCTGGGCCACGCAGGACGTCACGTATCGCCTGATGGTCGAGATGCCCGACGGCACGCGCGAAGCGCTGTCGAGCGTCGACGTCGAGTTCGTCGAACGCGTCGCGCAGGTCGTGCGCGATGCGCAGGCCGCGAAAGCGGCCGGCTGATTCCGTTCGCTTCCCTGCACGCTTCGATTCGCGGTGCTCCCCACGCGTGGCGCGTTTCGCGCCGCGCAACGGCAGCGTCGATTACCGCGTCGAATCGCATTCCGCCTCCTCGTCGCCAATACCGCGCCTGCGCTGCGACCGCCGACCGCCTAGTATGGAAAGAGCGGCTCGCCGCCGCATCGTCCGATGGAGGCCAGCATGAACGTCCAGACGCTGTCCGGCACGCTTCGCGCGCAGGAACTGCTGATCGTGTCGATGATCCGCGCGCTTCCCCCTGACGCACGCCGAGCGCTCGTCGACCTCTACACCGAACAAATCGCGTTCGCCGAGCAGGCCGGCCTCGAAAGCCACGGCGATCGCGCGACGCACGACGCGTTCATCACGCATGCGCGCAACCTGCTGATCCGCATCGAAGCGCTGGCCTAGCCACGCCCGCGTTTTTCCCGAATTTTCCGCCGCGACTCGCCCGAGCCGCGCAGGTAAGCGCTCACCCACGCGAGCCGCTTTCCGTTCTTGTATTGATAATAATTCTCATTTACACTGGCAAAATTATCAGTTGCCTTTCAATTCGCCGCTCGCCGCCTTCCGTGCGCGGGCGGGCCAGCCAGGTGAACGCGTCGCCCAGCCAGCCTTCGGGCTTGTCATCATCAATGGGAGACCACCTGTGCATTGCTATACGCTGGCGCGGCGGCCGATCTGTGCCGCGCTGTTCGGCGCGTTCGGCCTGTCCGCCGCCACGGCTCACGCCGATTCGACGCCGCAAGGAGCCAACCCGCCTGCCGCCCTCCTCGTCGCCGCGTCCACACGCGGCGACGCGGCGCTGCTCGATCCCGTCACCGTCACGGCCAACCGCACCGCCACGGCCGCGAGCCGCACGGCGGCGTCCGTGTCGGTGATCACCGACGAGGATCTGGAAGAACAGCAGGCCACCAACATCAAGGACGCGCTGCGCTACGAGCCCGGCGTCACCGTGCGCCGCACCGCGTACCGGCCCGGCAGCGCCGCGCTCGGCGGCGGCCGCGACGGCGATTCGAGCATCAACATCCGCGGCCTCGAAGGCAATCGCGTGCTGCTGATGGAAGACGGCATCCGCCTGCCGAATGCGTTTTCGTTCGGGCCGCTCGAAGCGGGGCGCGGCGACTACGCCGATCTCGGCACGCTCAAGCGCATCGAGATCCTGCGCGGGCCGGCGTCGGCGCTGTACGGCAGCGACGGCCTGACCGGCGCGGTGAACTTCATCACGAAGGACCCGCGCGACCTGCTGTCGATCTACAACAAGCCCTATTACTTCTCGCTCCGGCCGAGCTACGACTCGGCCGACCGCAGCGCCGGCGCGACCGTGTCGGCCGCGGGCGGCAACGATCGCGTGCAGGGGATGATCATCGCCGACGGCCGGCGCGGCCACGAGGTCGATACGCGCGGCAGCAACAACTCGGCAAGCACGCTGCGCACCACGTCGAACCCGCAGGACGTCTATTCGGAGTCGCTGCTCGGCAAGCTCGTGCTGACGCCCACCACGCGCGACACGATCAAGTTCACCGCCGAAACGGTGCAGCGCCGCGTGAGCACCGACGTGCTGTCGGCGATCAGCCCGCCGACCACGCTCGGCCTCACGACCTACGACCGGCTCGAGCGCAACCGCTTCAGCGTCGACTACGATTTCCGCGACGATGCGTTCCGCTGGTTCCAGACCGCGCACGTGCAGTTCTACTACCAGGACGCGAAGCAGGACCAGTACGCGTTCGAGACGCGCGGCCGGGCGGCTTCGCGTTCGCGCGACAACCAGTACAAGGAGCGCACGTTCGGCGGCTCCGCGTTCGCCGAAAGCGGCTTCGCGACCGGCCCGTTCGCGCACAAGCTGCTTTACGGCGTCGACGGCAGCGTGTCGCGCGTGACGAACCTGCGCGACGGCACGGTGCCGGGCGTCGGCGAGGCGTTCCCGAACAAGGCGTTCCCCGACACCGACTACACGTTGTTCGGCGCGTTCATGCAGGACCGGATCGGCTACGGCCGCCTGCTCGTCACGCCGGGCCTGCGCTTCGACACGTACCGGCTGAGCCCGACCGCCAACGATCCGCTGTTCACCGGCAAGGCCGTATCGACGAGCGCGAACGAACTGTCGCCGCGCGTCGCCGTGCTCTACGAGATCACGCCCGCGGTCATCCCGTACGTGCAGTACGCGCACGGCTTCCGCGCGCCGACGCCCGACCAGGTGAACAGCAGCTTCTCGAACCCCGTGTACGGCTATACGTCGATCGGCAATCCGAACCTGAAGCCCGAGACGAGCGATACGTTCGAAGCGGGGCTGCGCGGCAAGGCCGGCACCGGCTACGGCGTGGTGCGCTACAGCGCCGCCGCGTTCACGGGCCGCTACCGCAACTTCATCTCGCGCACGACGATCGCCGGCAGCGGCCGGCCAGCCGATCCGTTCGTGTTCCAGTACGTGAACTTCGCCGACGCGCGCATTCACGGCCTCGAAGGCCGCGCCGAATGGGTGATGCCGAACGGCATCACGCTGAAGACGGCGATGGCGTTCACGAAGGGCTCGACGCAGAACGACGGCGCGGCCAGCCAGCCGCTGAACACTGTCAACCCGTTCTCGGCCGTGTTCGGCGTGCGCTACGAGCCGACCGAGCGCTGGTACGTGCAGACCGACCTGCTGTTCCAAGCCGCGAAACGCGACAAGGACATCGACAAGTCCGACTGCTCGAACAAGGCGTGCTTCTCGCCGCCGTCGTCGTTCGTCGTCGACCTGCGCGGCGGCTACCGCTTCAACAAGCACGTCAGCGCGACGATCGGCATCCGCAACCTGTTCGACCGCAAATACTGGAACTGGTCGGACGTGCGCGGCATCGCGGCCGATTCGCAGGTGCTCGATGCGTATACGTCGTCCGGACGCACGGTCGCCGTCAGCATGAAAGTGGATTTCTGATGCGCGTCGCCCGCGCTGCCACCCCAACCGTTACTTGAAGGAGTCCGACATGATGCAATCCGCCCTTCCCGGTCAACCGGCCACGCCGGCCCGCGCGGCCGCCGCGCTGCGCGACGCGTTCATCCAGCTCAAGACCGAGCGCCAGTTGCGCAACCGCGACGTAGCTCAAGCGCTCGGCGTCAGCGAAGGCGAGGCGCTCGCCGCGTTCGTCGGCGAGCACGTCGTGCGGCTCGATGCGCGCTTTCCGGCGATGTTCGAGGAAATGCCGCGCCTCGGCCGCGTGATGGCGCTCACGCGCAACGACACGGCCGTCCACGAAAAGGATGGCGAGTATGCGCAGATGAGCCACGACGGCCCCGTCGGCCTCGCGCTCGGCGATATCGACCTGCGCATCTTCTATCGTCACTGGGTGTCGGCGTTCGCGGTGCGCGACGAAACCGCGCACGGCCCGCTGAAGAGCCTGCAGTTCTTCGACGCGCAGGGTCATGCGATCCACAAGGTCTACCTGCGCGCGCACAGCGACCACGCGGCGTACGACGCGTTCGTCGAGCGCTGGCGTGCGCCGTCGCAGGAGCCGGGCCTCGAGGTCGCGCCCGCCGCGCCGAAAACGCCCGAGCGCGCCGACTCCGAGATCGACGTCGCGGGCTTCCGCGCCGCGTGGGACGCGATGACCGACACGCACCAGTTCTTCGGCATCACGCAGCGCTTCGGCGTGAGCCGCATGCAGGCGCTGCGGCTCGCCGATCCGCAATACGCGTATCCGGTCGAAACCGCGCATGCGCTGCGCCATGTGCTCCAGCAAGCCGCGCAGAGCGGCCAGCCGATCATGGTGTTCGTCGGTAACGCGGGGATGATCCAGATCCATACGGGCCCCGTCGCGAACGTGCGCGAGGTCGGCGCGTGGATCAACGTGCTCGACCCGGACTTCAACCTGCACGTGCGCGAAGACCTGATCGCCGCCGCGTGGGTCGTGAAGAAACCGACGAGCGACGGCATCGTCACGTCGCTCGAACTGTTCGACCGGCAGGGCGACCACGTCGCGCTGCTGTTCGGCGCGCGCAAGCCGGGCAAGGTCGAACGCGACGACTGGCGTGCGCTCGTCGCGACGCTGCCGGCCGCTG